>JAPLUI010000237.1 GCA_026397725.1 Verrucomicrobiota bacterium
CTACCGCCCCACTGAACTGAGCCTACAGTTCATCCGCTGGATACGCATTCACCTCACCAATCGGACTTGCTACAGGCAGTCTCTCGACGCCCTGCGCCCACTCATGGCCAGTTACCTCTAGCCTAACAATTGACAGGGTTCACGATGCTGGGCAGGGACGCACCTCCTGGGGCGTCCGGCGGGGGCGAGGCCGCAGTATTCTGTTGCACCATCACTCGCCGGATCCCTCGGTGATGGGCCAGCCATTGGCTCGCGGCTTGCCAGCCTGTGGTTGGGTGAATCGGGCTAACCAAGGTGCCGTCAGCTCGCCCCAGCCGGACCGTTTGGAAAACGGTCCATGCCTGTTGATTCAACCCGCCAAATGAAATGGCCCATGGGGGGCTGGGTCAACAGTACGGTGATTCATGGCAGCACAGCGGCCCGCGTCGGCCACTGCACCTTCCGGCAGCCGCGTCTTGTGAGGTTTCGCATGGCTCGCGGTGCTTACCCTGGGGACACCCGGCCGGAGGGATTGAACCACCTCGTGGTTGCGTCCGGCTCCGGCATTCTTTTCGCTCGCCGCCGGGCGGGGTTCGACGATAGGGTTGCCGGCGTCACGGCAGGGAGCTTATCGGGCCCACTGGCGTGGGACCTTTCACGATCCGCCAACCATGGGTAACAACGACGCGCTGACCAAGGAGGAGCTGCTCCGGCAGAGGGAGGCCCGCGAGCACCGCAAGGCAAACCGCTGGCGGCTGGTGTGGCCAAGCCTCGGCGACAAACCGCGCCTCGCAGACCTGGCCGGCACCGCCCGGAAATTTTCCGCAACCTCCGTCCGATCATACCACCCACCCACCTGAATCCCCCCCAATGAGCACCCCAGCCATCCCCGACCTCCCGTCCTGGGCCACCGAAGTCATCGACCTGTATGAATCCGGCGCCTGCTCCCAGTTCATCCTCCATGGCAACGTGGACGACCTCGTGCTGCTGCCGGTGGCCGGGGCCGCGCCACGCATCGTCGCGCTCGACGGGTTTCTCCGCGAGCGGCTGTTAGCCCGCTTTGACGTGGTCATCAGCTACGATCTCGGCAACGGCATCCGGGTGGAAAAAGGCGGCGAGCGCTTCGCCGAGTGGCCGCCGGCCGCGAAGGAAGCCGCCCTGCCGAAAGCCCCGCGCGAGGCCATCCAGGTGCTCACGGTTTACCTGCGGTTCTGCGCCAACCTCGCCCGTCTCAAGCCCGACAAGGCCACCCGCGTCGCCGTGATTGTTAGAAACGCCGGCCTCATCGTCCCGCCCTCCGCCGGTGGCGCGAACTACGAACTCAGCGCCATTGCCAGCCAGTTGCGCGAGTGGGCCGCCGATCCCACCATCGCCGACCAACATTGCGCGACCTTTCTCCTAACCGAAAACCTCAACGACCTGCATCCGCTCGTCGCCCGCAATCCGCAGGCCGCGTGCGTCGTCGTGCCGCTGCCGCAGCAGGCGGAACTGGGACCGGCACTGAGCCACCTCAACACGCTCTATCCGCTGCCGCTCAAGGCGTTTCCGGACGGTTTTGCCGAACCCGCCGCCGCCCTCGCCGGGGCCACCCTGAGTTCCATCGAGACCCTGCTGCAAACCCGCCAGCACCATGCCAAGGAACTCACGCCGCAGGACCTCGTCACCCTGAAAAAGGACCTCGTCGAAAAGGACGCGCAGGGCCTCATCGAGTTCGTCAAACCGGATCGCACACTCGACGATCTCCACGGCCAGGCGGCCATCAAGGCCTGGCTCCGGCAGGACATCGCGCTGTGGCGTGCCGGCGACCTCGCGGCCCTGCCGATGGGCTATCTGTTCTGCGGCCCGGTCGGCACCGGCAAGACCTTCATGGTCGAGTGCCTCGCCGGTGAGGCCGGCGTGCCAGTCGTGAAAATGAAGAACTTCCGCGACAAATGGGTCGGCAGCACCGAGAGCAACCTGGAAAAGATCTTCCGTCTGTTAGACGCGCTTGGCCGCTGCATCGTGTTTGTGGACGAGGCGGACCAGGCGCTCGGCCGGCGCAATGCGGAGTCCGGCGACTCGGGTGTCTCCGGTCGCGTTTATGGCATGATGGCCGAACGCATGAGCGATTCCCGCAAGCGCGGCTGCATCCTCTGGGCGCTTGCCACCAGCCGCCCGGACCTCGTCGAAGTGGACCTCAAGCGCCCCGGTCGCGTGGACGTGAAGATCCCGCTGTTTCCCACCGCCACCCCCGAGGAAGGCTATCAACTCATCCGCGCCCTTGCCAAACGCCGCGGCGTCGCCCTCGAGGAAACCCTCCCGGCAGCCTTCCGCAAAGCCATCCCCGACCTTCTAACACCCGGAGCCGCCGAAGCCCTCTCCGTCAAACTCTACCGCGCCCTGAAAACCGGTGCCCCCAGCCCCACCGAAGCCCTTAGCGCCGCCCTCCGTGACTATCAAGCACCCGTCCCGCTCCCGATCCTCCAGGACCAGATTGCCCTGGCCGTCGCCGAAGCCACCGATCTCGGCTTCGTGCCGGAACGCTTCAGAGTGTAGCGGTGCGCGGTGACCGTCGCGGCCAGGGCCTCGCGCATTTCCTGCGCACGGCGCTCACCGAGTGCCGTTACCTGGCCCCACCTCTCGCCGCCCGTCAGGACGCCACCGGGTCGCGGCCGTCCTCATGCACCTGAATGGATTTGCGGAACATGAACGCGCCCACCGGGGTGATCAAAGCCATGCCGCCAACCACCATCCACATGATCTCCGAATGACGCGGCCCGCTCGCCGGACAAAATTTCATCAACAGCCAACCGGAAAGGGCGCCAGCCACCAGTTTCGCGCCGAAATACGGCAGCATGGAGAGGGCCATGTAGGACGCCTCCTGGCCGTGTGGCGCGATCGCCGCGGAGTATTCATACAAGCGCGGCGACCACAGCGCCTCGCCGATGGATAGAAACACGATGAACAGGAAAATCGAGATATAGAGCGGATTGACCGCGCCCTGCACGCCGAGCCATTGATGGACCACGACATCGCCGAGCCAGCCGTCGGCCAGCGGCTGGAACCACTGCGGTGGCAACGCGATGAAGAACACCGACAAGGCCGAAATCAGACTGCCCACAGTGACCATGCGATAGGCAGTGACCTTTTGGGTGAGCACCCCGCAGATCGGCACCAGCACGAGAATCAGGATCGAGTTGAGCATGCCGCTGATCGAGGCGAAGGGCGCGCCAGGCCCCAGCTCGCGGATGCCGTATTTGGGAAAGGTATAGGTCAACTGGAAGAAAATCATCCGCACTCCGACCACCAGGGTCATGAAGATGAGGAAGCGGTAAAACGCCGGCTGGTGCCACAAGCTGGCGAAAATCGAGGCGGTCTTGACTGCGGTTTCCTTGCAACTCGCCCACAGGGTTGCGGCCCACGACAAGCCGGCCCGGCCCGCCTTCTTGCCGGGCGTGATCCTAACCCCTTCCTCCGTCATCTCCACGCCGTCGCGCAGCCAGCCCCAAACCAACAGCAGCCCCGGCACGGTGAACACCGCCCCCAGAACCATCAACGCGCGGTAGGAACTCAGTTCCATGCCAACAACCGGCATGATCCAGCGGCCATGCTCACCGAGCCCCAGCGGCAGCCACGAGAAATCAAGCGACCCGAAGGTGCGCCCGCACAGGGAAACCACCCAAGTGCCGGGGCGTTCCGAGCCGCGGACGCGGTCCACGATCCCATCGCCACAGGCAAAGCCCAGATTCATCAGCGCGTAATAGAGGGAGAAGGCGACCGAGCGCTGCGCCGCGTTAGAGAATTTCTTCACCGCCGCAATCATCACCGGAATCATCAGCGCAATGCCGACGGCCTGGAGATACAAGCCGAACGGCAGGACGACCCAGGGGTTCACCGTGACCACCATCACGCCACGCGCGATCAGGCAGATCACAAACCCGAGCAGAAACGTGCGCCGGATCCCCATCGCATCGGTCAGCGAGCCGACCAACACGGTGATCAACGTCATGATCGCGGACCAAATGGCGATCCAGGTGCCCGCCTTCACATCGGTGAACCCGAGGTCATAGGACAGCCAGAGCGTAAGCACACTGGCGGCACCGCACTTGTAGGCGAGATTCTCCAGGATGTAGGCGCCGTAGATGATCCATAACTCGCGAGGCGCACTGCGCAGCACGGCAAACTTCGGGATGAACGGCCATGCAATCAGCAATCCCAGCGTACCCACCACATAAGCCCCAAAGCCCACCAGGCCGAGTGCATGAAACAGGACGAGTGCTGTGTACACTCCAAGGACGGACAATGCTACAGCAGTGCGGGAGGGGGGCGGAGAGTCGGGCATGGGGTGGCTCGCCACAGGATTCAGACGAATCGTCCGACACGCAAGGCTGAATCAGGAAAACTCACCGGTTGAAATGCTGGATCAGCCACCCGAGCAACAAGACCTGCGGGGTTGAGATCAGCGGCAGGGCCAGGCTGGCCCGCCACGAGCGGGTGGTGGCCCGCAAACTCATGATCTCGGTGTAATCGGTGGCCGCGCCCGCCATCAGAAATACAAAGGCATTGCCGGGAGCATGCGCCCGCGTCAGCAAATCCGCCGCAATCGGCGACGAACCTTCCGAGCAAACCTCCAGCAGCGTGGTCGCCAGCAGGGTCAGGAACAAACCGGCCACGGTCGGACCAAACGTTTGCTCAAACACCAACTCCGGCACGAAGGCACGGATCAAACCTGTTAGAACGAAGCCGAACAGAATCCAGCGCAGCACCATCCGCGACCCGGCCAGGCCCTCCCGGGCAAGGTTGGCGTAGTTCGCCGCGCCGGGTTTCAGCGAGCGCAACACCCCGCGCATGGCCGGCCCCATGCGATAGTCAGCGGGCAGATCGACCGCATGCGGATTGGCCGGGAGTTTGCCGGCCGCCACCAGGCGATCGGCGATCCACCCGGTGATGAGCGCCACCACCACCGACAAGCCGATGAACAGCAGCATCCAGCCCCAGCCGATCAAGGCGGCCAGGATCAGCGTGAGGGAAAGCGAATTCCACGGACTGGCGATGAGAAACGCCAGCGTCTGCCCGAGCGAGGCCCCCCGTTTGTATAAACTCATGCCCACCATCAGGATCCCGTGGTTGCACAGATCCAGCGCCACCCCCGCCCCGACCGCCCGCCACAAGCCGGCATGACTGCCTCCCCGTCCCAGCACCGCCGCCACCAACTCCCCGGGCACCCGCCCGATCACCGCCACCGCCACCATCCCAAACGCCACCCCCCACCACGCCCGCACCAGCATTTCATAACAAGTGTGCCCGAACACATGCCACCACCCCGGCCCGGCAGCCAGCAGGTGCCCGCCCAGACCTAACAAAAACAACGCGGCCGAAATCCACAACAGCCAATCCGGCCGCCGCCGCGCCCCGCCGCCGCAGCACGCACCGCCCGCAGCGGGCGCTTGCGGCGTACAGCATGAGCGCAACTCTGGCAGTGGCTGAGTGATCGGATTTGGCGGCGTCATGTTCAGCAACGCACGGCGCAACGCGCGGCGCTCGCGATCATCGCCCGGCGGCGGAGGGGTGGAGCAGCAGGAGGACATGATGTTGTCTTAGAATCGGTCTCGGAATTGCGACACGTCGGCGTCTCGCGCAATCCAATTGATATAGTCGAAGTCGTAACGGGAGTCAAGAATGACGGCGGGCAGGATGCCCTCGCCACGCTGGCCCGGGCATTCTGTCCGGAGCCGTCGTTGCCACAGCATCACCATGTCTCAGTAGGGCTTCAACGTCGAGCCGTTGCCGCACTCCGGCTCCAGCGCGGCGAGGAGCTTCTGATGGATTCCGCCGAAGCCGCCATTGGTGAGCACGGCGATGACGTCGCCGGGTCTGGCGGAGGCGGTGACCTTGTGAACGATCGCCTCGATCCCCGTGACATACCACCCCTGGCCGCCATGACGGGTGATGTCGGCGGCGAGCTGTTCCGGGTCAAGCCGATCGTTTTCCGGAATCTTGTGCAGGTCCGGGATCGCGGCAACGATGGCGACATCGGCCGTGGCCAGGGCCGCGGCCAGTTCGTGTTGGAACACCGCGCGGCGGGTCGTGTTGGAGCGCGGCTCGAACAACACCCATACCCGCGACCCAGGATAACTCTGGCGCACACTTTGCACCGCAAAACCGATCGCCGTGGGGTGGTGGGCAAAGTCATCGATCACCTTGATGCCATTGACCTCGCCGCGGAGTTCCTGGCGGCGGGCCACCCCGTCAAACGCTTCCAGACCGGCGCGGATCTCCGCCGCATCCAACCCTGCGAAGGTGGCCGCAGCGGCGGCCATCGCGGCATTGCGCACGTTGAACTCGCCGGTCATGCGCACCGAATAGGCCGCCCCGGCGAGCGTGAATGAACTACGATCACTCTCGTACTTGAGGTTTTCAAGCCGCAGGTCGCAGGCGGCACCAACCCCGAGCGTGGTGACCGGACAGGGCGCGCCAACGGCCACCTCGAGGCAGCTTGGATCATCGCCGTTGATGAAGGCCCGGCCGCCGCGCGGGACAATGTTGAGCAGGCGGCGGAAGCTGAGTTTGATCTCGGCGAGCGAGTTGAAGATGTCCGCGTGATCGAACTCGATGTTGTTGATGACGACACACTCGGGCAGGTAGTGGAGGAACTTCGAGCGCTTGTCGAAAAAGGCGGTGTCGTATTCATCGCCTTCGAGCACGTTGAAGGCCGACTCGGAAAAATGCGCGCCGCAGCCGAGGTTGTTGGGCAGCCCGCCGATCATGAACCCCGGATCGCGCCCGGCATGCCGAAGCAGCCACGCCAGCATCGAGGCGGTGGTGGTTTTCCCGTGCGTGCCGGTCACCACCAAGTTGCGTTTTCCCCGCAGGAAAAACTCTTTCATCACCTCGGGCAGGGAATGATAGAGCAGCTTGCGCTCGAGCGCGGCTTCCGCCTCGGGGTTGCCGCGCGAGATCGCGTTGCCAATGATGACCACATCCGTATCCGCCGGAATGTTCTCCTCGCGGTAGCCTTCGCTGAGCGTGATGCCCCGGCTGCGCAGGAAATCCGACATCGGCGGATACACGCTGGCGTCCGAACCGCTGACGGTGAAGCCGCGTTGTTTCATCGCGGCGGCGACGGCTCCCATGGCGGTGCCACAGATGCCGGTGAAGTGAAAACGGGTCTTGTCGGACATGCTTGCGGGGGCAGGCTACCCTGCGGTTTGCTCCCTGCCAATCTGGAATTTTCAGGAAATTGTTCAGTAAATGGTGCATGGCATGTCGCTGCAGACAGCCCGACCCAGCCGCGAGACCGACGGTTCCATGATGATCACTCGAGCCTCAAAACGTCGGGGCGGGAATGGTGCCCTGCTCGCGCTCATCCGTGCGGCGGCGCAGGATGCGCTCGGCGATTTCGCGCACCATTTCGGCCAGCAGCAGCCACAGGTGCGAGCCCTCGCGGTAATCGGCGGGCGCGATGTGTTTGACGCGCCTGGCGTGGGTGCAAAGCTGGAAACACTTGCGGAACGAGCGGCCGCTCGCGTCGTCCGGATTGTAAACGGCGATGCCGTGACCGCCGTTGCGGTTCATCACGGTGAAGCAAGGCACATCCGTCGGCCCGTCGCCCACATACACCATGTTTTCAAACGGAATCGGCCGCAGTTCCAGCGGCATGTGATCGTTCACATCCTGCTCGTAACTGAGCATCCCCTTGTTGATGCGGAACAGATACTGCGTCTTGGTGGTGTGGGAAATCGCCCGTTTGGGAAAACTGATGCGCCCCTCGGCATCCTCGCCGTACTCGCAGCCGAAAATGGCTTTGACGAATGGCTTGAGGCGTGAGCCGTCGAGCAGGGCCTTGAGGCCGGAGGAAATGATGTAATGCTCCACCTTGATGCCCGCCGCCTCATGCTCGGGGCTCAGGCTCTTGGCGGGCAGGGCCTCGAACAAGTCCGGCACGCCGGGGAAAAACCGCAGCCCGGCACCCAGTTCGGTGAGCCGTGCGTTGGTCACATGGTCCATCCCGAGGTAATCCAGCAGGCATTTCATGTAGGCCAGTTCGCCGTCCCACTGCTGGTCCCGGACCAGGATGTTGCAGCGGTTCCAAAACTGCGTCGGATCAATCCCGAACTCCGGCAACAGCACCTCATCCTGCATGTAGCGCGGACCGAGCGTCAGATCGTAGTCGTAAATCAGCGCGATGATGTTCTGCGGAGTGGCCATGCGGGGCGCTAGCCAAGCCAGTACCCCCGCCCGCGACAAGCAGAAAATCCAAATTTCGCCAAACCGTTTGGGTCGGGATTTGAGCAGGGCGTCCCGGTGGCTGGCCTGGTTGCTTTCCGGCATGGCTTCCGCAGGGGGGGGGATGGCGCTTGCCAAGCGCCGCCACGGTGCCGCGCCCGCCCGCCCGCCCGCCTGCCCGGCCGACCAGCTCCACTCGAAAATTTGCAGCTTCGAAAATATCCACTTGCATGCCGCTGGAAAATCTGCCAAAACACCCGCCCGGCCCGGTCCTCAAGGGCTGCGGGATGATGTCGGGGCGTAGCGCAGTCTGGTAGCGCGCTTCGTTCGGGACGAAGAGGCCGTGGGTTCGAATCCCGCCGCCCCGACCATCTTGGTCCTTCGGGACCGATTTTGCATGATTGTGCGTATTGATAGGGATTCTTGCGTTTGTTTGGTTGGTTAGAGACGCAGGTTTGCGTACCGTTCACGGCCATTTTGCGTGGAATCCGTGTGGAATCGGCCCCCTTTTTGTCGCGGATCGGGAGGGTTTGAACCCCGCCCCTTGCCCGCATGGCAGGTCGGTATCATGCATCTGACGGAACGGCTGGCAGAACTCTGCATCACGGTCAGAATCACCACATTTCCCGGCAATTTGCAAGGTCATTTGTTGGCAAACTGACGTGCCACTAGGTTTCTTGTATCGCTTCCCTAGCTAATAGCGCCCACCCTCTGCCGGTCGTTTGGAGGAAATAGGAGTGCATTTTCGCGCCTGATGTCACAAAATCTCCCTGCCCCCTGTGCGAAACTCGGTGAAATTTTTCCATTTACCCCCCATGATCCACCCCGAAGAAATAATCGTTGGCTTTCTTTACAAAGGATTTTTCTCCTTGATTCCAGTGACGCGCGTTGTGGTCGGGAACAGGCAGATTCACGGCATGACTCTCTGGTTGAAGTCCTTGGTCATTCTTTGCTGCCTGATGAATGCCGCCGCGGCTGACCAGTTCGGAAATTTTACATATAGCAACAACGGGACCTCGATCACCATTACCGATTACCCAACCAGTGCGGTTGGCCCTGTTGAGATTCCTCCAACCATTGTTGGCAAGCCGGTAACCGGCATCGGCTCTTCAGCATTCAGTGGCTGTACCAGCCTAACCAGTGTCACTGTCCCCAACGGAGTCACCAGCATCGGCAGCTCGGCGTTCTATTCCTGCGCCAGCCTGACCAGTTTCATTATCCCCAGCAGCGTCACCAGCATCGGGAGTCAGGCATTCGATGGCTGCTCCAGCCTGTCCAGCGTCACCATCCCCAGCAGCGTCATCAGCATCGGGAACAGCGCATTTCAGTCCTGTCGTAGTCTGTCCAGCGTTACGATCCCCAGCAGCGTTACCAGCATCGGCAACTCGACGTTCTATTCGTGCACCGGCCTAACCAGCGTTACGATCCCCAGCAGCGTCACCAGCATCGGCAGTTCGGCGTTCTATTTCTGCACCAGCCTGACCAGTGTTACGATCCCAGGCAGCGTCACCAGCATCGGAGACTATGCGTTCTCCTCCTGCACCGGCCTGACCAGCGTCACGATCCCCAACAGCGTCACCAGCATCGGAACATACGCGTTCCAAGACTGCACTAGTCTGACGGCGATCACGGTGGATGCGCTCAACTCTTTCTATGCCAGTGTGGATGGAATCTTGTTCAACAAGAGCCTGACCACGCTCATCCAAGGTCCGGAAGGCAAATCAGGTAACGTCACTATCCCCACTAGCGTCACCAGCATAGGGAACGACGCGTTCTACAACTGTACCACTTTGGCCAGCGTCGTTATCCCCAACGGCGTCACCAGCATAGGGAACAACGCATTCCGAAACTGCACCGGTCTGACCAACATTTCGATCCCGAACAGCGTCACTAGCATCGGCAGCTCGTCATTCTATGGCTGCGCCAGTCTGAACAGCGTCACCATCCCCAACGGCGTCACCAGCATCGGAACCAACGCGTTCCAGGACTGCACCGGTTTGACCAGCTTCACCATCCCCAACAGTATCACTAGTATCGGGGATTATACATTCTATCACTGCACCAATCTGACCGGCCTCACTATTCCCAGCAGCGTCACCAGCATCGGAGCCTACGCGTTTTACGGCTGTACCAGCCTGACCGGCATCACGATCCCAAGCAGCGTCACCAGCGTCGGCAACTCTGCGTTTTATTACTGCAACAGCCTAACGACAATTACGGTTGATGCTCTCAACTCCGTCTATGCCAGTGTGGATGGGGTCTTGTACAACAAGAGCCTGACCACGCTCATTCAATGTCCGGGAGGCAAATCAGGCGGCATTACGATTCCCAGCGGTGTCACCAGCATCGGAACCTACGCGTTCCGAAACTGCACCAGTCTGACGGCGATCACGGTGGATGCTCTCAACTCCGCCTATGTCAGTGTGGATGGGGTCTTGTTCAACAAGAGCCTGACCACGCTCATCCAATGTCCGGGAGGTAAATCAGGCGGTGTAATCATCCCCGGCAGCGTCACCAGCATCGGGACATACGCATTTTATGGCTGTGCTATACTGACCAGCGTTACGATTCCAAGCAGCGTCACCAGTATCGGGACCTACGCGCTCTATGGCTGCGCCAGCCTGACCGGCGTGACTATTCCCAACAGCGTCACCAACATCGGGACCTACGCATTTTGTGGCTGCAGCGGCCTGACCAGTTTCATTATCCCCAACAGCGTCACCAGTGTCGGAGACTCAACGTTCTATTCCTGCACTGGCCTAACCAGCGTCACGATCCCCAGCAGCGTTACCAGCATCGGGACTTTTGCGTTCTCTGGCTGCACAAAACTGACCAAAGTGACGATTCCTAATAGCGTCCCTAGTATCGGCAGCGATGCATTCTCTAACTGCACAAGCTTGAACAGCGTCACAATCCCCGGCAGCGTCATCAGCATCAGCAGCGGGGCGTTCTCTTCCTGCACCAGCCTGACCAGCGTCACGATTCCCAGCAGCGTCACCAGCATCAACAGTTCGGCGTTCTGGTCCTGCAATAGCCTCACGACAATTACGGTGGATGCTCTCAACTCCGCCTATGCCAGTGTGGATGGGGTCTTGTTCAACAAGAGCCTGACCACGCTCATCCAATGTCCGGGAGGCAAGGTTGGAAGCTACACGATTCCGAATAGCGTCAACAGCATCCGGACCTCTGCGTTCCATGGCTGTTCGAAACTAACCAGCGTCATTATTCCCAATGGCGTTACCAGCATTGCATCATACACGTTCAATCGCTGTACCAGCCTGACCAGCGTTACGATCCCTAACAGCGTTGTCAGCATCGGAAACTCGACGTTCAGTGGCAACTCCAGTCTGACGAGCGCCTATTTTTTTGGCAATGCCCCAATGATTGGTTCGGAGGTTTTTGCTGCTTCTGCTATTGGATTTACAGTGTATTATTTCGATGGCAAAACGGGTTTCACCTCGCCGACTTGGAACGGTTATCTTGCGGTCAGCATGGGCGATCCCACTCCTGTCGCCCAATGGCTAATCTCGAACGGATTCTCCCACAATGCAGACCTGCAAACCGATCCGAACTGCGATGGGGTAAATCTATTGATGGCCTATGCACTCGACCTTGACCCGAAAAAGAACCTGAGCGGCAGTATGCCCCGTCCGATCATAACGGCGAATCAAATGAGCCTCACCTTTTTCGCCGGAACCACAGGAGTTACCTACACTGTTGAGTCCAGTGCCGATTTGCATAGCTGGAGTACGGCTGAGGTAATCCTATCGGCTCCAGATGCCAATCAATTTCGCACGGCTACGGTGAACATGAACGATTCCAGCCGATTTATGCGCCTGGTGGTCGCTTATTGATCTGGTGTGACGCGATGCCCGTTCAGTGTCCACGCTGGCGTGCATCGAATTGGATTTCCGGCACGGCGGCAACTGCCGCGTCAATTGCCATCCAGGCGGCGTGAAGGTGAGCCTGCCGGGATTTCGGGGAGGCCGTTAACGGCGGCAGGTTGCGATGTCGCGCCAGTTCACCCAGGAGCACCCGGGCGAACGGGTCCGTCGTAACGGCATCCGTGCCACCGACCGCCTGGGTGACAAGCTGTGCCGCCGCGTCGAGCGCAGCCCGCATTTGGTCGCCTAATGAGCCGCGAATGGCGGTGTCGAGGGTGGAGAGTTCAGCGTGAAGCGTTCCGGCTTGTTGGACGATGGAGCGGAACGCGTTGAGTTGGGGAGTTGGTTGGTGATTCATATCACCCACCGCACCGTGTCAACGATTCGTCGGTTTTTTCGCCGATTCGCAGCCGCTACGACTCGGGGCGAGTCGCCTTGCCCGGTGCCGAGTCGCCCTGCCCGTCGCGTGTCAGCACAGGGCGAGTGCCGTTCAAGCCGTCGATAGTCCATGCGACGGCCTCAGCACCCTTGCGGTAAGCCGTGACGGCGAGCAATTCACCGTTCACAACCACCGCCCAGTCTGCAGAACCCGTCCAAACCGTCCAATCCCGTCCAATAGTTCGGCAATCTCCGGCAAATTCGTTTTTGCGGGACGGCGAGCCCGTATGCCGACATCCCGAATGCCTCGGGACGCAGGGTCACTGGCCAATGCGAGGATGCGCTTCTGTTGTAACCGGGCCTTTGGAGGGGCTCCGGCACCAGTGCGTGCCACAGTCCTCGCCAATGGCGGCCCGCTCGCCAGCCAGTCGGGTGATCGCCACCGTCCTGCCGCCACATCACGTTCCAAACCGCATGCATCACCTGGATCACCTTGAAATTCTCTTCGAGCCAAGCCTGCGCTTGAATTCTGTCGCGTTGGTCAAGGGTGCCTCGCGGCATTCCCTGCTTGTCGTCGCTTGGCCCGGGACCACAAATGGTGACAGGCTCATCTTCGGTCCGAAGACCATTTCTCGCCGAATGTCCAAGTGACGACGGACCACGCCCTCGGCATGCTGATGCGCCTTGCCGCCGATGGCGAGTGGCGAACCCCGCCGCTCGGTTTCCTTGAATACGAACGGGTTAGCAGGGCTTTCCGCCGATTGAAGCAGTTGCTTCAAACCCTCGTTCCGATGCCGGGAGACCCGTTCAAGAAGCTGCGCGGGGCATTCATCCCGCTGTTCCAAGTCAGCCTGCATCCCGGCCTTGAGGCCGGATTCACCCGACCGACGCCCCGGTGATGTCGCGAAATCCGCCGAAATAATCCGGAATTGCTAACGGATGGCGCTTGCGGGCGAGGCGGCAACTGCATAATGCTCGCGCCATGTTTAACGAGCGCGGGTTTTTCTGCTGTGACTTGGTCGCTGAGAGCGGCCCGGCACAAGTGCGTGCAACAGCCCTAGCGGAGAGCGGCTCGTCTTGCAACAAGTCTGACGAGGGAGCCATCTACAGTGTTATCTGCCACAACCTCCGAGTCGGCTGCTATCACAAATAACCTCATGGCCATCAAGAAATCCGACCTCTACTCCTCCCTCTGGGCGTCCTGCGACGAGCTGCGCGGCGGCATGGATGCCAGCCAATACAAGGATTATGTCTTGTTCATGCTGTTCATCAAATACGTCTCCGACAAATACGGCGACTCCGATGACATGGCCCCGCCGGTGACCATCCCCAAGGGTGCCGGCTTCAAGGACATGATCGCCCTCAAGGGCAAGCCCGACATCGGCGACAAGATCAACAAGCACATCATCCAGCCCCTCGTCGAGGCCAACTCCCGCCTGTCTAAGAGCGACTTCCCGGACTTCAACGATCCGAACAAACTCGGCGAGGGCAATGCCATGGTCGAGCGGCTCTCCAACCTGGTCGCCATCTTCCAGAAGCCGGAGCTGGATTTCTCGAAAAACCGCGCCGACAACGACGACATCGACGCCTGCATGGCCGATCTCGAAGGCACCACCGCCACCCTCGCCGAATTGGAGGAGGAACACGGTGGCGAAGACGGATTCCTCGGTGCCTTGGACAAGATCAACAAGGCCGAGGTCAATGCCCGGCTCAAAGAGCTGCGCCCCGGGAACGCCAAGCCCCAGCTTGGCGCGAAAGGGAAAAAAGCTGCCGAACTGGGGCTCGGCGCTCCCAGCGAAGACGCCGCGGAAACCGCCATCCTCAAGCAATGGCTCAGTCTCAACACCGAGGAAGCCGAACTCAAAAAGGCCATCCGCGATGCCGAGACCGCGCTCGACCAGCTCGCCTACGACCAATACCCGCAGCTCACCGAGCCCGAGATCCAGACCCTCGTCGTGGACGACAAATGGCTCACCTCCCTCGCCGCCGCCGTGCAGAGCGAATTGGACCGCGTCTCCCAGACCCTCACCAGCCGCATCCGCCTGCTCGCCGACCGCTACGCCGCCCCGCTGCCGCAGCTTATTGACGAAGTTGAAAGTCTCGCCGCACGCGTGGACAGTCACCTCAAAAAGATGGGATGCCAGCCATGAGCCACGCCATGAACTTCGACCACCTTGTTGACCTCTGCCGGATGACGCATGAGGAACTCCAAAAGCAGGCCAACCGGGCCGTGGATCTCACCCTCGTCATTCGCAATTGGTTCTTTGGCCACTACATCGTGGTGTATGAGCAAAACGGCGCGGACCGGGCCGAGTATGGCCCGCGCGTGCTTGCCACTCTCGCTGCCCGCCTGAAACCCCTCGGCATCAGGGGCACCGGCGCAACCAACCTCAAGCTCTTCCGCCAGTTCTACCTCGCCTATGGCAAGATTGGTCCGACACTGTCGGACCTATCGGAGCCTCCGCCCAGAATAGGTCAGACACTGTCTGACCTATCGCCCCCAGCCGCCGTGATCTCGGGAATTCAGCCGACAGTGTCGGCCGAATTGGCTGCAGCGTTTGGGACCACTGTGGAGCTGGTCAAATCCATCGACCACATCATCCGCAGCTTCACCCTCGGCTGGTCCCAATACGTCACCCTGCTCACTATTGACCACCCGGACGAGCGCCGCTTCTACGAGATCGAGGCCGCTGCCAACCAATGGAGCGTGCGCGAGCTTGAGCGCCAGATCGCCAGCTCCCTCTACCAGCGCCTCGCCCTCAGCCGCGACAAGGACGAAATCCGCCGACTTGCCGCCGAGGGTCAGATCGTCGAAAAGGCCGCCGATCTCATCAAGAACCCCCTCGTGCTCGAATTCCTTGGCCTCGACGAACGCCCCCACTACACCGAGGAAGAACTGGAATCCGCCATCATCGACAAGCTGGAAACCTTCCTCCTGGAACTCGGCAAAGGCTTCCTCTTCGAGTCCCGCCAGAAGCGATTCACTTTCGACAACGACCACTTCCGCGTCGATCTCGTCTTCTACAACCGCCTCCTCCGCTGCTACGTCCTTATCGATCTCAAGCGCGACAAGCTCACCCATCAGGATCTCGGCCAGATGCAGATGTATGTGAACTACTTCGACCGCCATGTGAAACTCCCGGACGAACTCCCCACCATCGGCATTGTGCTCTGCCGCCGCAAGAACGACGCCCTTGTCGAACTCACCCTGCCCAAGGATGCCAACATCTTCGCCTCGAAATACCAGCTCTACCTGCCCTCCAAGGAAGAACTCAAGGCCCGCCTCGAACAAATCACCCACGATCTGGAAAGAGGCGAACCGCGATGAAACCGACCCCCGGGAACGCTGAGCCCCAGCTCGGCGAGAAAATCCACCACGCCAAGCTGGGGCTTGGCGTTCCCAGCGTGCCACCCAGCTACAAACAGACCGAGGTCGGCGTCATTCCGGAGGAGTGGGAGGTGGCACGGCTTGGCGACCTGAAGCCATTCGTCACGAGTGGTTCGCGCGGCTGGGCCTCTTATTATTCTGAACGTGGCGCCCTGTTCGTCCGCATCACGAACCTTTCTCGGGCAAGCATCTTCCTCGACCTCACGGACTGCAAATTCGTCAAGCTGCCACCGGAAGCACGAGAGGGCGTTCGGACACAACTCAATGAGCATGACGTTTTGATTTCCATCACTGCCGACATCGGAATTGCAGGTTACGTAGATGCAAGCGTGCCTTCGCCCGCTTACATCAATCAACACATCGCACTCGTGCGGTTTGACCCATCGAAGACGAGCGGGAGGTTCGTGAGCTACTTTCTCGCATCGGAAAAACCGCAGAAGCTTTTCCGAGCCGCAACGGATACGGGCGCAAAAGCCGGAATGAGTCTGCTGACGGTTCAGAAAATCCAAACGGCCCTCCCCCCCTCCCCGAACAACGCGCCATCGCGGAGGCGTTGAGCGATGTGGATGGGCTGCTGGGCGGGCTGGACCGGCTCATCGCCAAGAAGCGCGACCTCAAACAGGCCGCCATGCTGCAACTCCTCACCGGCCAATCCCGACTTCCCGGATTCCCACCCGGGAACGCCGAGCCCCAGCTCGGCGCGAATGAAAAGAAACACGCCAAGCTGGGGCTTGGCGCTCCCGGCACGCTTCCCGCAGGGTGGGAAGTGAAGCGGCTGGGGGATGTCTGTGAGATTGGAATGGGGCGGACACCTGCACGCCTGAATCAAACTTACTGGGGCCGCGGCTACAAATGGCTCTCCATTGCAGACCTTAAGACTAAAGTGGTTACCACCTCCAAAGAGGAAATTACCGAACTCGCAGCCTCCACGATGACAATCATCCCAAAAGGCACGCTTCTGATGAGCTTCAAACTCTCACTCGGCAGGCTGTGTTTTGCCGGTTGCGACCTCTTTACCAACGAGGCCATTTGCAGTTTTAACCAACTCCAGGCTAACGCCGAGTTTCTCTACTATATATTGGGTCGCACCGATTTCGCACTCTACGGCAAACAGGCGGTAAAAGGCTACACGCTCAACAAAGAGTCGCTGAATTTAATCGAGGTTTCACTCCCACCCCTCCCCGAACAAACCGCCATCGCCGAGGTGCTGAGCGAGATGGACGCGGAGCTCGCCGGCCTGGAGCAGCGCCGCGACAAGACCCGCGCCCTCAAGCAGGGCATGATGCAGGAACTCCTGACCGGAAGGACGCGACTCCCCGGGAACGCCGAGCCCCAGCTCGGCGCGAATGAGAAGAAACACGCCAAGCTGGGGCTTGGTTCTCACAGCCAAGCCAGCTCCGCAAGCCAATGAACCCGCAAGCGTCACAGCCGCAAGACTGGCAACGAGCCAAACCTGGCGGTGCAGGAGAGCAAGTTGCAGAAGGACACGCCGAGCCGGGGCTCGGCGCTCCCGGGGATGCTCCCAGGGATCCGAGCGCTCCTCCCGTCGGCTGGTATTCCCGCCACTATCTTCCTCATTACAACAATCCGCACACGCTGCAGTCCGTCACCTTCCGCCTCGCCGATTCACTGCCGCAATCGAAGCTGCAACAACTGGAGCAGGAACTCCGCGATGTGGATCCAGAAAAGTGCGATGCGGCACGCCGCAAGCAAATCGAGACATGGCTCGATGCGGGGATGGGTTGTTGTGCTCTCAAGCATCCCGCGCTGGCGTCGCTCATGCAGGAAACGCTGCTGAAGTTTGATGGTGACCGATATCGGCTCATCGCCTGGTGCATCATGCCAAATCATGTGCATGTGCTGGTTGAAACTATTGGCGCACTATCGAAAATCGTGCAGTCATGGAAATCGTTTACGGGGCGGTGGGCACTGGCGAGAAACGCCGAGCTGGGGCTCGGCGTTCCCGGGAAGGCGCTCTGGATGCGCGAATACTGGGACCGCTACATTCGGGATGGCGATCATTTTGACAACGTCTTGCACTACATCGAGCGCAACCCGGTGGCAGCGGGTCTGTGCGGAAAACCTAACGACTGGCCATGGTCAAGTGCCTCCGTCAGGAACGCCGCTTCAGGGGACGCCGCTTCTGGGAACGCCGCTTCTGGGAACGCCGAGCCCCAGCTCGGCGCGAATGAGAAGACACACGCCAAGCTGGGGCTTGGCGCTCCCGGGAACGCCGCTTCTGGGAACGCCGAGCCCCAGCTCGGCGCGAATGAGAAGATACACGCCAAGCTGGGGCTTGGCGCTCCCAGCCAATCCACCACGGAGGTGACACCATGAGCACCGAGCCTTTGCCCCAATCCGAGATCATGGAGCTGAAGAATCCCCCGCTCCGAACGCAAGACCCAGAACCGCGTAATTTCCCTCTTCACCGACGCGGCCAACAAGGATCACCTCGGCTACCGCTACCTCGGCGAGTGGAGCAAGCGGGAGGGCAACCGCCCCATCGAGACGGCCTTGCTCCAGGCCAACCTGAAGAAGCGCGGGTACTCGGATGCCCATATCTCCGCCGCCCTGCAAAAGCTGGAGACCGCCGCCGACGCCACGGGGATCACGCTCTATCAGGCGAACCTCCGCACCTACCGCCTGCTGCGCTACGGGGTCCAGGTGCAGATCGCCGCCGGGAAGCCGTTCGAGACGGTGCACCTAATTGACTGGCAGCACCCGGAGAACAACGACTTTGCGCTGGCCGAAGAGGTGACCCTCAAGGGCGGCTACGAACGCCGGCCCGACCTCGTCATCTACCTCAACGGCATCGCCATCGCGGTCATCGAACTGAAGCGCAGTTCGGTGGAGGTGGCCGACGGCGTCCGTCAGCTCATCACCAACCAGGAGCCGATCTTCAACATGGGCTTCTTCAGCACGATCCAACTCGTCTTTGCCGGCAACGATTCGCAAGGACTGCGCTTTGGCACCACCGGCACCCCGGAGAAGTTCTTCGCGGAGTGGAAAGAGAAACGTGACGCGCATGCCCCACTGCCCGCTGGTGCCTTGCTCGACGGCCCGCTGGCCGTGCTGTGCGACAAGACCCGCCTGCTCGACATCATCCGCAACTGTGTCCTCTTCGATGGCGGCCAGAAGAAGGTGCCGCGCAGGCACCAATACGAGGGCTTCAAGGCAGCCCAGGAGCGGATCAGGAAGCTGGAGGGCGGCGTCATCTGGCAGACCCAGGGCAGCGGCAAAAGCATCCTCATGGTCATGCTGGCGAAGTGGTTGCTGGAACACGACCCGGATGGGCGGGTGCTCATCATCACCGACCGCGACGAACTCGACAAACAGATCGAGAGCGTGATGCGCAACGCCGGCGTGATCAGCCCGGATTCCCCCTCGCCGCGGATCACCTCGCGCCAGGAGTTCGAGAGCAAACTCATCGCCGCCAAGCCGCGGCTGATGTGCGCACTGATCCACAAGTTCAACCTGGATCTCACCGGGCCTCCGCCGCAGGTTCAAGGACGCTTCTACGTCTTCGTGGACGAGTGCCACCGCACCCAGGGCGGCGGTATGAACAAACAGATGAAACGTTGGCTGGAGGGCGCCATCTTCGTCGGCTTCACCGGCACACCGCTGCTGCGCAAGGACCGGGAAACCACTCGCGAAATCTTCGGCACCTTCATCCACACCTACAAGTTCCACGAGGCGGTGGCGGACAAGGTGGTGCTCGACCTCAAATACGAAGCCCGCGATGTGCCGCAACGCCTGACCTCAAAGAAGGCCATCGACGATTGGTTTGAGAGCAGCACCAAGGGCCTGAACGGCTACCAGCGCTCCATCCTGCGCAAACGCTGGGCAACGATGGAGGAGTTGATGAGTTCCGGCGAGCGCAAGCAGCGGATCATCGCCAGCATCATCCATGACTTCGGCGTCCAGCCGCGCCTCAACAACGACCGCGGCACCGCGATCCTGGTGGCGGCCAGCATCTACGACGCCTGCCACTACTACCGCTTGTTTCAAAACACGCCCTTCGGCCAATACTGCGGCGTCATCACGTCCTTCGAGCCGAATCCCGCAGCCATCTCCAAGGAGCCGCCTAACAGCGACGAACGCTACAAGTTCGACACCTACACCCAGCATGTCCTCAAAAACGGCCAGGCGACCAAGCAGTATGAGGATGAGACCAAGCGGCGGTTCATCGAGGAGCCGGCCAACCTGAAACTGCTGATCGTGGTGAGCAAATTGCTGACCGGATTCGATGCCCCCTCCTGCACCTATATCTACCTAGACAACGAGATGCGGGACCACAACCTGTTCCAAGCCATCTGCCGCACCAACCGTCTCGACGGCGACGACAAGGACTATGGCCACATCGTGGATTTCAAGGAACTGTTTGAGAACGTGCAGAACTCCATCGCGGTCTATACCTCCGACGAGTTGGACACCGAGACTTGCGGCGGCGATTCCAACGTGGAACTCAAGGACTGGCTCAAGGAGGGCAAAAAGAAACTCGATGAAGCCCGCGAGGCGCTGTCCTACCTGTGCGCACCGGTGGCCCACCCCCGCGAGCAGGAGCAATTCCTCCGCTACTTCTGCGGCGACGCCTCGGATGCCAATGCCCTCATGGAAACCGAGCCGCTCCGGATTTCCTTCTACAAGTCCACCGCCACCTTCCTGCGAGCCTACGCGGACATCGTCCAAAACCTCGACAAGGCCGGCTATACCGCCGTTGAGATCGAGGCTCTTGAAAAAGAGGCCGTGTTCTACGCCGACATCCGCAACGCGACCAAAAAGCACGCCGGCGAGGAACTGGACATCAAGCCCTACGAGGCTGATATGCGCCACCTCATCAACACCTACATCCAGGCCGACCTCGCCGCCGATCTGGGCAACCTGAGTTCGATGTCGCTCACCGAGATGATCATCGAGACCGGCATCCACGATGCCATCGCCAAACAACTCAACCAAAAGGGCAAGCTCTCGAAGAACGCCATCGCCGAGGGCATCATCAACAACGTCCGCAAGACGATCATCCGCGACCAACTCACCGACCCGCGGTTCTATGCGGAGATGTCCAAGCTGCTTGATGATCTCATCAAGCAAAGCCGTGCCGACGCCGCTGCCTACGAGGCATTTCTCAGGAAGGCCGAAGAACTCGTGAAGCGCATGGCAAAAAAGGACACCGTCGCCGGTGTTCCTTCCGCACTTCACGGCAAGCCTGAGGCCATCGTGATCTACAACAACCTGCCCGACATTCTTGCTGGCGGGGCTTCCGTGCTTCGTGAGGAAAGTCCAGTGGAAACAGAGGAGCGGGCGGTCCTTGCCCTCAAGATTGACCAAGCCATGCGCGAGCACGCGCCGGCAGGCTGGAAGGGCGACGACACGCGAGAGAAGCAGGTTCTGAATGCCCTATACCCGATTATGTCGCGGGACCGGCAGGCTACGCTGGCCCTTTTCGAGATCATCCAAAACCAACCGGGCTACTGATGGGCGAGACGATCCAACTCGGGGAGATTTCGATTCTGGTGACCAAAAAGGACATCAAGAACGTTCACCTCTCCGTTCATCCACCCGATGGGCGGGTGACGCTCGTCGCTCCGATGACGACGCGCCTCGAAGTGGCCCGTGCGTATGCGATTTCCAAGCTCGGCTGGATTCGGAACCAGCAGGAGAAGTTGGCCAAGCAGGCGCGGGAAACTCCCCGGCGTTTCATCGAGCGCGAGAGTCATTATCTCTGGGGCCGCCGACATTTGATGACGGTCAAATACCGTGAGGCCAAGCCCTCTGTTTCGCTCGACCACAAACGCATCACCCTCACCGTGCGCCCTGGCAGTGATTCCGGGAAACGCGCCGAGATCATTCACGAGTGGCACAAATCGCTGCTTCACGAAGTCGTGCCGCCGCTCATCAAGAAGTGGGAGCCAAAGCTGAAAGTGAAGGTCATCGGCTACTTCCTACAACGGATGAAGACGAAGTGGGGAAGCTGCAATCACAAGGCGGAACACATCCGGCTTAACACTGAACTGGTGATGAAACCGAAGGATCTGCTAGAATACGTCATCGTTCACGAAATGGTTCATCTCATCGAGCCAGTGCATAGCGAGCGCTTCATCGCAATTCTTCAAGACCATTACCCGACATGGCGCGAAGCCCGCGCTGAACTCAATCAACTTCCGCTGACAGCAGTGAATTGGGCATGCTGATTCATATTCCCAGATTCCCAACCAACAATATAGCCAATTCCCAAGGGTGCGCTCAATCAGACCGGAATCGATGCGGTCGAGGATGCGATCAAGGCCATTGAAGCCGCCACCCCCCAACCGGAGTTGCGCGGCATCACTCCGGCTGCTGCGAGGAGCGAATCCGATAAACCCCCTCAACGAAAGAGATTACCCATGAAACCAAGCATGCAAGTGATGAATCATGCCGCCATGGTGTGAGGCTTGGCGACGACGGCGGGGTGGTGCGCGGAGGCGGGCGGAGCCGGGTCGTGGCCTGCCGAATTTGAAGCGCCTCCTTACCGCTATCAGGAAAGTCGGAATTTCTTTACATGAAGCAGGCGCGGTAGTGTCAGCGGGTAATCAAGACCCGGATTGCCGGGCTTACTCCGGCGGCTGTGCAGCGTGAGCTTGAAAACCTCACGGCAACCAGGACGGTCATTCCGCGCCGGGACGGGAATCGCCTCCACTTTCGCGCGAACACGAGCCCCCCGCTTGAGCCTCCCAACCATCCGGCAGTCTTCCACCCGTGGGCAGAATTCCGCAATTGAGTCTTTCCAAATGTCCAATCATGAATTATCAAAGCCTCGGTGAAACACCCATTGGAACAAATCATCCGAACGGGCACGGGCCTGGATGCTGGTTTTTTGCCGACCGACGCCCGGCACCGCCTGACCTGCCATTTTGACGGTCACCTGCTCACCCGTTTTGAGGAACTCACTGGCCATCGCCTGCATGTGCTCTGGCATGAGCCGCTCGAGTTCCACGATCCCGCCCGGCTGCCCGTGCTGTGCCCGGCGGCCCGGGCCAGGCTTGATTCCGGCGGCCCGCTCCCGCGCGAATGCGCCATCTGCCAGCGCGACCATTGGTGCCCTCTGGCCCCGGCAACCGGCCACGGCCGCTTGCTGCACGGCGCATGCGGTGCCCACGGCTTCTGGGCCGGGGTGCTGGTTGGCCCGGCACGCCCGGTCACCCTGGTGCTGCACGCCGCCGACCCCTCGCCAGACTTCAACCAAGCGGTCAAACTGCTGCTCCACGTCCACCGCAAAGTGGAAACCGCCCTGATTGCCGAGCAGGCGCGCCGCGAACTGGATCAGGTGCTCTGGCAAGCGCAGCTTCCCGACGCCACTTCCGACCCAAGGCGTCCGCTGCTGGATCACGCCCACGGCCCGCGTGCCACCGCTGTCGTGCAGGCGATGCTCGATCATCTTCACACTCACTACCATCGTCCGCTGGACCTCTCCGACCTCGCGGCGACCCTTGGCATGAACGCGTCCTACCTTTCCAGCCTCTTCGTCTCCATGCTGGGTGTCCACTTCCGCCGCTACCTGAGTGAATTCCGCGTGGCGAAGGCGATGGAACTCCTGCGCGACCCGCTCTGGCGGATCAGCGAGGTGGCCGCCGCCACCGGCTATCGCAGCCCGAGCCACTTCAACAACGTCTTCAAAACCATGGTTGGAGTCTCGCCGTCCGCCTGGCGGGATGCCAACCGGCAGGCGGACCCACCTGAGCCAGCCGCCAATGCCTCTTCGGGGCAAAAATCCAAGGAATCGTGAAGTTTTCTGGAAAATTGGCAATTGCGGGGATTCGGGCGACAGGCTATTTTCGGCCTTTTCACTTCGAACGCAGCATGCCAGCACCCATTCGTTCGCGCCGCCAATCCTGATTGAGTTGGATGAGAAGTGCCAACCGCGGTCAGAGCCATGTGGGCCTGCCATGACGCACTTCCAAGAACAACCACCAACCATCATGAAACGAACCCCCTTGCTTCCGATCAAGCTGCCTCTCCCCCTCGGCTTTCCGGTCGTGGCCAACCCGAGCAGCGAATCCCTGTCAATCATGAAACCGTGCTGTTCCCGCCGGGTCCTCTCCGGTTTCATCGCCGCCATCCTCGCCATGCCCTTCGCTCAAGCTGCCACAGGCACCTGGACGGGGGGTGCTACCGGCACTTGGAATACCAGCAGCACCAACTGGACCGGCCTGGCCGGCACGCCGTGGGACATGGCCAATGGCCCAGGCAACACCGCCCTGTTCACCACGGTCGGGGACGCGGCCACGTTGAGCGGCACCGTGGTCCCCGGAACCCTCCAGTTCAACCAAGCCGCCACGGTCAGCGGCCCGGGAACCCTCGGGTTTGGAACGACCACCTCCACCATGGCGGCCAATGTCGCCTCCGGACGCACGGCAACGATCAGCGCGGGCTTTGCCGGGGCGGTGGCGGCGGTCGATGTGGGCAACAAGATCGCCAAGACGGGTTCGGGCACGCTGGTTCTCTCCGGGGCGACCAACCTCGTTACGGGAGACATCGACACCGGGCTTGACGCGGGCTACACGGTCGAGGGCGGCGGGACCCTACAAATCACTGGCCAGTTCAAGGCGGCCAGCCTCTCCCAAGCCACCCCCACAGGCCAGGCAAACTTCAGAAATCAGGTAGGGGCCGCCTCGGCTGACAACTCCCTGATCGTCAATGGCTCCGGGGCGGTGATGGCCGGCGGAATCGACATCGGCGGCGCCACGTTTGGAAGCAACTCCGTCACGATCTCCAGCCCGGGAACGCAGGCGTTGCCGTCTTACCGACTCATCGGCATCAATCGAACGGTCACGCTAGGCGTTGCCTCCTCCAATAACAGCCTCACCGTCAATAACGGCGCCTTTTTTCTATACTCGTTCGGCGGCGGCGGCCAGACGCTGCAAATGGGAGTGAGCGCGGGTGCCAACAACAATTCGATTCTGGTCGATGGTGCCGGATCCACCTTCGATAAGGCTGCGTACTACGACCCGGGCCTCGGTGGCTATTGGCTGTATGCCACGCGCAACAACTCGGTCCCGACGGTCGCCACGGCCAATGCAACGGGCGACATTTCCAATCCGGGCGCCAACGTGGCCAACCATACGCAAGGCGCGGTGTGGAATGGTCTGACTGGCAACGTGACGACGGTGGGAAGCGCCGGTGCCGCCAGCGCCAGCTACTCCGGCACTTGCGACCAGAGCGGGAACGTGTGGGAATGGACCGACTACCTCAATGCCGGCAGTCCGACGTATCCGCGCCAGTTGCGTGGCGGCGGCTGGGATGATGGGGAGACCGGCATGCGCGCGTCGTTCGCCTGGGGAGCACTCCCGACCGTCGAGGTTTACGACGCGGGTTTCCGCGTTGCCGCGGCCGCGGTGCCGCTCATGGCAGTGGAGCAACCCGCCGGCACCGGCCTCACCTCCGGCAGCAGCACGGTGGACTTCGGCTCGAGCCAGACGGGTGCCGCAGTGCCCCTGACTTTCACCATCAAGAACACCGGCTTCGCGGATCTTACCGGCATTGCGGTAACCTGTGATGGGACCAACAGAGCCGACTTCACGATCACCACCGCACCGGCGACCTCAGTGGTGGCGGGTGACAGCACCAGCTTTGTCGTGACCTTCACGCCGGCAGCCCCCGGGTCACGGGTGGCAACCCTGCTCATCGCCAGCAACGACGCGACCCACAACCCGTTCAACCTCGCCCTGACCGGCACCGGTGCCGCGCCCCCAAGTTCGGCCAAGGACATCCTCACTTTTGATTTCGGCACCTTGGGCGCGGCCACGATTGCCGGCACCGGCATCAGTCTGACCGTGCCATCCGGCACGAATGTGACCGCCCTCGCGCCGTCCTACACGGTTTCCGCCGGAGCCGCCGGCAGCCCCGCTTCCGGCACTGCTAGAAACTTCGCCACCCCGCAAACCTACACCGTCACCGCACCGGATGGCTCGACCAAGGTCTATAGCGTGACAGTCACCGTGGCACCGCTCATTGAGATGAACGGCCTCGCCTTGTGGCTGGATGCGTCGCAACTCACGGGCCTGTCGGACGGGCAGCAGGTGGAGACGTGGACGGACATGTCCGGGCGGAACAACCACGCCGTTCGGCGCGCTGTTTCCAGCATGTGCTAGCCACGACCTATGAGTCGGTGACACCACAGGCGAAGATTCGCAGCTTCGGTCTGCCGGGGCTGCCGGCCGTCATTGACCATGCCGCGAGGACCATTGCCTGGACTGTGCCATACGGGACGAAGTTGACCGCCCTCGCGCCCGCTTTCACGCGGTCCGCCGGAGCGACCTGCGACCGTGTGTCCGGCGCCGCGTATGATTTTACCAGCCCGGTGACTTACACGGTCCGGTCTTCGGATGCCCTCATCACCAACGTCTATGCCGTAACAGTCACGGTCGCCCCCGCAGGCAAGGACATTCGGACCTTCGGCCCCGGCGCTGTCATCAGTGGCACCAGTATCGCCTGGGCCGTGCCGTTTGGGACGAATGTGACGAGCCTCGCGCCCAGCTATACGGTTTCGCCATCGGCCGTGGGCAACCCCGCATCCGGCACCGCCCGGAACTTCACCAACCCGCAAACCTATACCATCACCGGTCAGGATGGATCCACCAAGGTCTATACCGTGAAGGTCATCGTGGGTGGCGGACTGCTGGTGAAAACCTTCGACAGCACCTACGGCGACGCCTACCTGGATCCCATCGCCAATCTCATGGCGGTCTCGCCCAGCGGCACCAGCACTCAAGTCGCAAATCTTGAGTACGGTAACTTTGTCTCGTCCTTTCCGGGGCTAACGGGTTACGATGACTTTTCGATCTTGTGGACGGGCTGGTTCGATGTGTCCAAAGACGGTCCTGGAGCATACACCTTCGGAACCAATAGCGATAACGGCAGCGTGATCTATCTGGACCTGAACGGTGATGGGGATTTTGCCGACGCGGGCGAAATGATCGTCGAGAACCTCGGGGAGCACGGATACGTCACACGCACGGGAACCGTGATGCTCAACATGGATTCGGTTCGCATCGCCATCGGGTTTTACGAGGCTTACGGTGGCGAGGCAATGGCCGCCGCTTTCAAGAAGGGCAGTGGGCTTGCCTACGGGGCGCTGGACCTCATCAATGGCACCTCGGGCCACTTTTTCACGGCGCAACCTGCCGTTAACCCGGCGTCGGCAAATCTTTGGGGTTTCGGTCTGCCAGGCTATCCAGCCGTGATTGACGGAACCAACATTACGTGGCTCTTGCCGCCCGGGACGAATGTCGCGGCGCTCTCGCCCACCTTCGCGACTTCTGTCGGGGCCGGCGCGGTTCCTCCATCCGGCACGGTCAGGAACTTCACCAGCCCGCAAACCTACACGGTTACCGCCCAGAACGGCACCACCAAAACCTATACCGTCACCGTCAGGTTGGCGGTGTCGGATGGCTTGGTGGTGAAGACGTTTGACAACACCTACGGGGCCTCCTATCTGGATCCCATCGCCAATCTCATGGCGGTCACTCCCAGCGGGACAACCAAGCAATTCGGGAACGTCGAAGTGCCTGGCGGCGATCTGGTCGTGGCGCTGCCGGGACTGACGGGCAGTGACACGTTTTCGATCCTCTGGGAGGGCTGGTTCGACGTGTCGAAGGAAGGACCGGGCACCTACACCTTTGGCACCGATAGCGATGATGGCAGTGTGATCTATCTGGACCTGAACGGCGATGGGGATTTTGCCGACGCAGGCGAATTGATCGTGGACAACAACTACGATCACCCACCTGTCATCCGCACCGGCGAGGTGACGCTGCCGATGGATGCGGTGCGAATCGCCATTGGATTCTATGAGAATGCCGTGGGTCAGATCCTGAAGACCCGCTTCAAGAAGGGCAGTGGCCTTGCCTTCGACGCGCTGGACCCCATCAACGGCTCCACGGGTCACTTCTTCTCGGCCCAGCCTCCCGCCAATCCGTCGGCGGCGAATCTTTGGAACTTCGGCCTGCCGGGCAATCCGGCCACCATGACCGGAACGAACCTCGTCCTGACCGTGCCGTACGGGACGAATGTGACGGCGCTCGCGCCCACCTTCACGATTTCCTCCGGGGCCAGTGCGGTGCCGCCCGCCGGAACTGTTAGAAACTTCGCCACTCCGCAGACCTACACCGTCACCTCCGCGAATTTGCTCACCACCAAGGTCTATACGGTGACCGTGCTCGTCACCCCCAACTGGATCCGTGACGGCAGCGGCCTGTGGAGCACGACCACCAACTGGGGCGGTGGCAGTGTGGCCAACGGCTCCGGCGTCACCGCCGACTTCAACAGCGTCAATCTCACGGCCGACCGCACCGTGAGCCTCGATTCGCCGCGCACCATCGGCAATCTGATCTTCGGCGATACCGCCCCCGCCAGTGCCGCCGGCTGGATCCTGTCCAACAATGGGAATCCCGCCAATATCCTGACCCTGGCCGGGGGGACGCGAATCATCACGGTCAACGCTCTGGGTACCGGCAAAGACGCCACCATCAGCGTGCAACTCGCCGGCACGGCGGGCCTGACCAAGGCCGGGGCGGGCACGCTGACCCTCGCCAATGCCAACACCTACACCGGTGGCACCCTGATCGCGGCTGGCGTGCTGCGGGTGGGCGGAGCGAGCGGCAACCTTGGTCCGGGAAAGGTAACGAACAATGCCACCCTGGCATTCAACAACTCGGGTGACCTAACCATTTCCAACGAAATTTCCGGCACTGGCAGCCTCCGGCAGGAAGGCCCGGGCACGGTCGTGCTGATCGGCGCGAACACCTTCACAGCCGGCACGGTTGTCAACGGCGGCACCCTCGCGGTGGATGGCAACCAAACGCAGAACTGCTTACCCCCCAACAGCCTCGTGACCCTCAACAACCCCGGTAGCATCTTCGAAATCCGCGGGGTCAACGCGTTGCCAACCGGAGGAGATGCGGTGAATGTCACCGCCAATGCCGGCAGCATCCTGCGAATCCTGAGCGGTGGCAGCACTGGCATCGGGTCCACCGGTGAGAGCCACGCCCACCTCCGCAATCTCACGCTCAACGGCGGCATCATTGATTTGGCCTATTCCGGCGAGGGCTTCGCCTACTTGGGTCGATCCTTTGACTTCAATGGCAACCTTACCGTGGGCGGCTCGACCATGTCCACCATCCGGTTCGGTGCCGGTGCCACCGCCGCCAACGCAGGCATCGCACTGAGCGGCAATAACACCTTCACCGTCAATGATGTGGTCGCGGGAACCGATCTGACCGCAAGTGCTGAGTTCGAGGGTGGCGGATTCACCAAGGCCGGAGCTGGCACTATGCTGCTAAGCGGCACCAACACCTACACCGGCCTGACGACGGTATCTGCCGGCACTCTGGTCCTCTCCGGGAACAACTCCGCGGCGACCGGCGGAATCACCATCTCGGGTGGTGTCGCCCAGTTCAACTCACTCGCTTCCATCAACGGCACCGCCCGCAATGTGCTGGTCAACCCGGGTGGCACGGTGGCCTTCGGCCCGCCCTTCGGAGTCGCCAATCTCCCCGCAGCCTTGAGCCGGATCGTGAGTTCCTCCGCCGGGGCGATCGCTGCGGACAACTATCCCTCGGCCAACCTCAGTTTCAACGCGGCCGGCCTGACCGGTGCCTCGCTCGGGGCGCTTGGCAACGTGACCTACACCGGCACCCTCACCCCTAACGGCACCACCTATCGGCTCGGCGGCGGTGGCGGCACCCTCACCATGACCAAAGCGCTCAGCGGTGTCGGCAGGGCCCTGCTCGTCACCGGCAGCGTGATCTTGCAGGCGGCCAACACGTACACTGGCAACACCACGGTCACTGGCGGCACCCTCACCCTGGCCGACAATGCCGCCCTGACGTTCGTCGTCACCAATGCCTCTAGCAACCGCCTCACCGGCACCGGCAGTGCCACCTTGAATGGGGACTTCGCCATCGACACCTCCGCCGTCACCGCCACCACCGGGACCTGGACCTTGGTCAATGTCGCGAGCCTGACCGAAACCTTCGGTGCCACGTTCACCGTCCTCGGCACCGGTTGGTCGGAAACGTCCGACGTCTGGACCAAGACCGACGGCACCAAGGTCTGGACCTTCACCGAGTCCACCGGCATCCTCGCCCTATCCGTGCTGAACCGGCCACCGGTCTTCTCCGGTTACGCGGTGAGCGGCACGACCGATAGGGCGCTGTCGATCCATCCGGCGAAGATCCTGGCGCGAGCCAGCGATCCGGAAGGCGATGCGGTCCGTTTGACCCGGGTCATCGGCCCCAGCGCCCAGGGCGGCACGGTGACCCTAACAGCCACCGTCAACTACACCCCGCCGGCCGGCTTTGCCGGCACCGACAGCTTCGAGGTGGAACTCACCGACGCCCGCGGCGCCAGCATCCGGGGCACCATCACCATCACCGTGACCGCAGTTCCCGGCACCGGCGCGGCGGGCCAGAATCTAACCGACTTCTCCCTGCACGACGGCATTGCGGAAATGATATTCCGCGGCATTCCGGGCCGCCGCTACACCATCCAGCGGAGCACCGACATGGCAACCTGGAGCGACCTGGCCACGGGGGTCGCCGGAGCCGACGGCAAGATTCCGTACACCGACCCCGCGCCGCCCCCGACGCAGGGCTACTATCGCACCAAAGCCAACTGACCCCTCAATGTTTCCAAACAATTCCAACCATCAAACCCCCATGAAATTCCCCCTGCCTTCCCTCTTGGCATGTGCCCTGATCCTCGCCCCGGGTGGGGCTACTGCGGCCACCACC
>JAPLUI010000460.1 GCA_026397725.1 Verrucomicrobiota bacterium
CGTGGATGACACGCCGGCCAACGTGCTGCTGCTGGTCAGAATGCTCGCGGAGCGGGGCTACCGACCGCGGCCGGTGTCCAGCGGCAAGCTGGCGCTCGAAGCCGCCCGCGCGGAACCGCCCGACCTGATTCTGCTGGACATTTTGTCACCCTGGATGAAGCCACCAGCGTCCTTGCCGCGGACCACCAACGGCGCATCTACGAAACTCATCCTCCAGTTCCGGCAGGGTAGGGTTACCCCCCATTGCCCGGACGCGGTCTTGCGCGTAAGTTCGGTTTGTTAGCCGACTGCGTGATCACATCAGGTGAGCACTGACGGCGACTCACCAAACAATAGTAACATTATGACCAAACTCGAAATCAAAGGCGACTGGAACATCACCAAGGGCGTACTCAAACAAAAATGGGCCAAGCTCACCGACGACGATCTCCAATATGTCGAAGGCAAGAACGACGAGCTGCTGGGGCGCATCCAGAAACGCACCGGAGAAAGCCGTGAGGCGGTGGCAAAAGCGATCAAGGACGCCTGTGGTGCCTGCGGCTGCAAATAGTCCAAATAGGCCAACACCAAGAGCGAGCGGCTGCGGGAATGTCTCCTGCAGCCGCTTTTTCATTGGTTAGACCAGCGACCGCTAGCGCAGGCTTGGCGGTCTTCAATGACGTTGATGTCGTTCGGCGCTTTGCTGGCTTACTTCAAGGGAATGCCATTCGTGCGGATGACATGAACGACGAGGGTCCGCGTGATCAGCGACTCGACGAACCAGCCGGTCTGAAAATGCGCGATGAGATAGGCATCGCGGAGAACCTCGTCATTTTCCTTTTGCATCACGTCGCAGTGCCTTTCGAGGATGACCAGATCCATCGTCAGCGTGCCGGTCTTGTCGGTGCAGAGCACATCCATCGCGCCGAAGTTCTGGATCGCGTTGAGCTGCTTCACGATGACCCTGTTCTTCGACATCGCAGGCACGCCCTTCGACAGGCAGACGGAGACGATCATCGGCAGCATCTCTGGCGTGAGGCCGACCGCGACGGCGATGGAGAAAAAGAACGCCTCGCGCCAGTTGTGCTTGGTGAGTCCGTTGATGATGAGGACCAGCGGCACCATGATCAGGATGAAGCGGATCATCAGCCACGTGAACTGCTGCACCCCTTTGTCGAAGCTAGTCTGCTCCGACTCGCCCACCATGCTTCCGGCCATGCTGCCAAAGTAGGTCTGTGGGCCCGTCGCGAGGATGACCGCTGTGGCCGCGCCGCTCTCCACGCTGGTGCCGAGGAAGCAGATGTTGGGCAATTCCAGCGGCGAAATCCCTGTCCGCGTTTCTCTCGCGGCGACCTTCTCCACCGGCATCGATTCGCCGGTCAAGGTGCCTTGCGTGATGAAGATGTCGTTGGCCGAAATGAGCCGCACATCGGCTGGGATCATGTCTCCCGCCGAGATTTTCACCACATCGCCGGGCACCAGTTGACTGAGCGGGATTTCCTCCTCCTTTCCCGCGCGCACCACCGCCGCAGTCTTCATCCGCGTGAAGACATCACCCGTCTCCAACTGCGCCATCTCCGCCAGCGCAGGCGAGAAGTGAATCGACTTGTCCGCAGGCTTCGGCGGCGTAGTTAGTAGCTTGGTTCTGGGTGGTTGGACAAATTCTCAGCGGCTGCGGGGTTTCAGATAGCGGCCGCTTTTCCGACCACCCGATGAGGCGTTGGCCCGGCTTGACGTGATGATCCGTTTAGCGCATTGGCTCTCCCGCGAACGCGCGTGGCAGGCGTGCTGACGATGCCCAGTGCCGCCGCCAGGTCGATTGGGGGGGCCCTGATCCCGACGATGAGATCGCGCAAGGATGTGCTCGAAAGTATTTCCCCAATTTGCGCCGCGCCGCGCCGCAGATAAGAATAGCGTCCCATAGCTGCCGGTTCGCGGTCGGGCGCAACGTTGCGCGTTGCCGCCGCTTCGCCCGTGGCCTGGTCTGCCATCCAGGTTACGCGTGGGATACCGCCCAGACTTTCGATCTGTTTGGCAAGCTGTTTGACGTGCTGAAAGTCCCCGGCGGCGTGGCGTTCCAGTTCCGTGGCGATTTCCGCATAGCCGAATTCCTCGAGCACTTGACTGTACACGATGAAGGCGATGAGCGCTTGGAATTCACTGGCCAAGTCGTCGTTCAGCAGTTCAATTATCCGTTCGTGGATCGGACCCGATTTTGAGATCACTGGGTTGTCATTCATACGAGCCACCTTAGCCAAGGCCCTAGGTTTTCCATATAGGGACAAACCCCACCCAAGGGATGAGGCCCAATCCTGCGATGTCGGCGTTAGACGGCTGAGTTCGGGGTGCCAGGTGCGCTCGAAGTTCACGGGGCGATCCTCCCCGAACCAAAACCTTCGCGCCTGCCTGCAATTCGGTTTCCCGTTGGCCGCACGAAAGAAAATGGCTGGAGCGGTTGCGCCCCAGCCATCCTTTGATTCGAAGGGTCACTGACCCTGCGGTCATTCACCCTTGACGGACATTTCATTCGTCAGGCTGGTGACGCCGTGGATGTCCTTGACCAATTTGGTGACCAAGCGGCGTTCGGCGGCGTTATCAGCTTGGCCGCTAACCTTGACCACACCATCAACCGTCTTGACTTCAGTCTTGACCGCGCTGGTGGAACGATGGGTTAGCAGGGCCAGCTTGACCTGGGCGGTGATCGACGAATCGTCGATCTTGCCCAGCAGCGTCCGCTCCGGTTTGGCCGGGGTCTTGGCAACGGTCATTTCGTTATTCACGCTTCTGACGCCATCAACGTCCGCCGCATATTCGCCGGTCAATTCCTTTTGGGCGAGACTGGAGGCTTCGCCGCGGAGAAGCACGACGCCATTCTTGGAGGATACCTCGGTGGCGATGGCATTCACGCTGCGGTGGAAAAGGAGCGTGTTTTTCACCTGCTGGGTCAACCAGAGGTCCGAATTCTTGGCCGGGCTCTCGCCTTTGACGACCAATTGGTTGTCCACGTTTTTGACGCCTGGCAGACCGGCGACAGTATCCTGCGCCAGACCCTTGTGAAAGTCGTAGGCAACGGTGCCGGTGAGGGTGACCACGCCATCAGCGGACACGGTCTTGATCGCGTCATCCTTGAGGTAGGTTTTGTAAACATAGGATGCTTGGGCGGAATCCTCAATACGGTCATCAGTTTCAGTGGCCCACAGGGTGGGACTTGCGGCGCAAAAAACGCCGGTGGCAACGATGAGGACAAGGGAGGTGATTGATTTGCTTTTCATATTGTTTGTTATCGTGTTGTAAGGTGCCGCTTAGGTGGCACGACTCAGACCCTAAGTCGCAACGAACGCCCGCACCATGGGGTTTAACCCTACATCGGGCGACCGGTCAACTCCCATTCGCCGGCACTCTTTAAATGCAGCACGCGGTCGTGGAACTGCACCAAGGTCTCGCGGTGGCCGACGCTGATAAAGCCGATGCCGGACTCGCGGATCAGTTCGTAGATGCGCCGTTGGTTGTCCTCGTCTAGGGCGCTAGTGGCCTCATCGAGAAAGACAAACCGCGGTTGGCGCAGGAACAGGCGGGCAAAGGCAACGCGTTGCTGCTCGCCGAGGGATAGCACGTTGGACCAGTCGATGACCTGCTCCAGATCGCCGTCCACCCGGTCGAGCACGTCAGATAGATTCACCATCGCGATCACCTGGCGGATTTGGTCGTCATCGGCACGGCGGTCATGCGCGGGGTAGTGCAATTGATCGCGGAGGGTGCCCGGCACCATATAGGGGCGCTGCGGGAGGAACATGAGATGATGCAACGCCGGCCGTTCGAGCGAGCCCGGACCGCTGGGCCACAAGCCGGCGATGGTGCGAATGATGGAACTCTTGCCCGTGCCGCTGGCACCCATGATGATCAGACTTTGCCGGGCCCGCAGTTCGAACGACAGATCTTTGGCAAGCAGTTTCGTCCGGTCCGGGGTGAGCACGGTGAGTTTGTCGAGCCGCACCCTGGCGCTGGTTTCATTGAGCTGGCCCTCGCTTTCGCGGGCGCTGCGTTCCTCCTCGGCGTCGAAGTCATCAAGGTCGTCCCACAGGATGCCGAGCCGCTGGATGCCGGCCAGATAGGAACTGAGGCCCTCGAAGTTGTCGGCGATGATCGACACCGCGCCGAGCACCTGGGCGAACGCGCCGAGGGTTTGGGTCACGACTCCGAACTGCATCTTCCCGCTCATGAACAGTGGCGCCACGATCAGAATCGGAACGATGAGCGCGACGTAGTTATAACTATTGCGAAAGAATCCTAGGTTGCGGTTCCACACGATGATGGAGCGCATGTTGGCCACCACCGCGCTGAGCCGGTGGAACAGGTCGAGGTGCTCGCGCTTTTCGCCCCGGTAGAAGGCGATCGACTCTGCGTTGTCGCGCACGCGCACCAAGCTGTAGCGGAAGTCGGCCTCCTTCTGATACTTGGAGTAGTGCAATCCGACCAACCGGCGCCCGATGACGAAGCACATGAAAGTGCCGGCGATCGCATAAGCCAAAGCGACGCCGACGAGGGTGCCAGAGATACTCCACAGCACGCCGAGAAAGCCGATCAGCGTCATCACGGAGTTGACGACCAGCAGCGCGTAGCCGAGTGAATCGAGGGTGAAATTCCGCACGTCCTCGCTGATGCGCTGGTCGGGGTTATCGATGCTTTCCGAGCCGCGCAAGCGATAGTAGGCGCGGTTGTTGAAGTAGCGTTTGATCAGGTGCTGCGCCATCCACTCGCGCCACAACAGGGCCAGAGACTGCTCAGCCACCCGGTAGAACACGTTGATCAGCACGGCGACGACAAAGGTGCTCAGATACCAGCCCATCGCCCGCCAGTAGGCCGGGTGGTTACGTTCCTCAATGGCCGTCATCAGGTCGCGGCCGGCGTAGCTCGTCAGCACCGTGACCCCGACGTAGGCCACCGACAGCAGGAACAGGAGAATCAACAGCGTGCGCGCCCGGCCCCGCCGCTCCGACCGGAAAAACGCCTTGGTGATTTGCCAGAGCTGGCGAGCCGTCTTGCTCAGCTTTTCTTTGGCGATAACACTGAGTGGGACTCTGGCGGATTTACTCATGAGAGCGGACTCATACACGAATCGGCCCTCGGGTCAAAGCTATAACGACGGGATTATGAAAACACGACATGGCGATTTCTTTTGTGAAGGTTGAGCGCTTATGGCTGTAGGGTCGTGCAAAACCGCCGCTTCCTCGTACTCGCCAAAACCCGCATGCCCAATCTCGCCTCACGTGCGCTGGCCCTGGCCGTCAACGCCCTGCCCGCAGCGTGGGAACAAGCCCATGGCTACCGCCCGCTCATGGCCGAAACCTTCACCGACATCGAAGCCTTCGAGGGCACCTGCTACAAGGCCGCCGCCTGGCAGCCCTGC
>JAPLUI010000439.1 GCA_026397725.1 Verrucomicrobiota bacterium
ACGTGGGCGATGCGGCCAAGGACCTGATCGAAGTCACCGGCGACGCAACATTGACCGGCACGCTCAACCTCGCCGAGTTGGGAACCCTTACGCCCGACACCTGGTACACGGTCCTGACCACCACCGGCACGATCACGGACACCCTGACGCTGGCCGATCCCGCCAACTGGACCAAACAAGTAGTCGGTTCGAACACCTTGCAGGTGAAGGCCGGCGCCACGCCGCAGACGGCCATCCTGTCAACGGTGAGCGCCGATCCGGCCACGGTGACCGTCGACAACAGCTCCACCATCACCGTCACCTTGAAAGACAGCGCGAGCCATTTTCTCTCGGGTAAAAACGTTAGCCTGGCCAAACTACCAGGCCCCGGCACCCCCACCATCACCACGCTTATTGGAACGACCGGTGGGGATGGCATCGCTACGTTCAAAGTCGAATCCACCACCCCCGGTGCGTATATCTTTCAAGCCACCGATGACACTGACAGTGTCACCATCAATCAAACCGCCACCGTGACTTTCACGGTGGGCGCGGTCGCGAAACTGGCCTTCACCACCCAGCCCGGTAACGGGATTCCCGACAGCCCCTTGGCGACCCAGCCGAAGGTCACCTTGCAGGATGCCTACGGCAACACGGTCACGGGCACGGCGCAGGATGTGACGGTTGAGATCCAGGATAACGCCGGCCCGGGCGGAGTGTTGAGCGGGACCAAGACGGTGGCGGTGGATACCGGCACCGGGGTGGCAACCTTCAGCGGGTTGAGCATTGATCTCATTGGCACGGATTACACGCTTACGGCCACCGGCAGCACGGTGAACACGTCCGCGGGTGTGGTGGTCAGTTCGCCCTTTTCCGTTCTGGCCCGACCCGTGGGGTGGTGGTGGACTAACCAGGTCACCGGCGTTTGGAGCGCCGCCAGCACCTGGCGTGACGGCGGCGGTTGGCCCACTACGACCGGCGACTATGCTGGGGCGGACCGCAACTGTACGGTCACCTACGGCTCAGGCGACAATCACTCGATCACCGGCTTCGAGTGGGGACATAATCCCGGCGATGCCACCAGCAGCATTTTGAATATGACCGGCGGCACGCTGGCGGTCGCCGGGACCGGCGCGTGGTTCTCCCTCGGCGCGAGCGGCGGTGCCACGCTCAATCAGAGCGGCGGGACTATCAATGTCGGGACCGATGCTCAGATCGGTCAGTATTACAGCCAAGGGAATATGCCGATAAGCTGGAACCTCACCGGGCCGGGCACGGTGGCGATCACCGGCAACTTTCGAATCGGTTATAACCAAGGTCAGTCCTCCGGCCGCGCCGGCAACTGCACGTTCACCCAAAGCGGCTCCGGCAGCAGCGTCAGCGTCGGCGGGAATCTGACCATCGGCACGATCGATAATAACGCTAGCGCCATCGGCCGGAGCTATGTCTACAACCTCAGCGATGGCACGCTGGCGGTTGCCGGGACCGTGCAATTCGACCCCCTCGGCACGCGGCAATTCAACTTCACGGGCGGGACGTTGTCGTTTGGCAC
>JAPLUI010000355.1 GCA_026397725.1 Verrucomicrobiota bacterium
CCTTCCGCTACCACCACAAGAATGTGGTGGCTCCTTATCGCGCCCACGTTACTCCCGGTGCCACACCCCCCACCGGGTTCTGATGCTGAGAACGGGAACGCCGAATCCTGGTGACGACCCGGAAGATGTTTGGGCCGCAGCGGCCGCCGGGATGCAGCCACAGCGGTGTGGCGCTGCGCCTCCCACCGCACTCCATACCTTCACCTGCCCAGGCGCAAGCCAAGATCGCGGCAGGTCCTAACGAACCATCAATGCTGGCAGACCCTGGACGCATCGAGCGCAAGGGCGCTGTCGGGGCCGGAAAACTTGCCGCGGGTGACCAGAAATTCCACCAACTCAGCCGCAGTCATGCCCTCGGCCGAACAGGTGTGGAACCGCGCTCCTGAACCGAATTTCTCCTGAATCGCCGTGACCAACTCAGCGCGGGAGAAGGCGTGCTCGGCTTGTTGAACCATGTGAATGACGTCGTGTCCGTGAATGCTTTCCATGCCCAAGGTTTAACCCGTCTTGAGCGGAATTCAAGAGCAGATGTTCCTTATTCTGCGCCTGTCGGCTGGGAAGGGGGCCCGAGCTTCGTCGTGGCGTGTCACTTGATGCGTTCGATGGCGCGTGTCATGCCGGGCGATCCGGCAGTTTGGCCAGCCTTCCGGGGCGGGGCGGCAATGGCATTCAGCGTCAACCCGGATGTTTCAATTGTTTTTCTGTCCCGCTGTCATTTGGGTGATGGTGGATTGTTCCCGGCCGGAGTTCATGGTGTGACGCGCGAGGTCATGCGAGCAGGATCACCCCGGTGATGATGCCGACGATACAAGCGCCCTTCGGCCAGAGTTGTTTTTCGCGGAACATGAAAATTCCGAGCAGGAAGGAAACGATGACCGAGGCGCGGCGCACGGGCGAAATCAGCGAGATCAGGGCCGCGGGTTGCGCAATGGCCGTGAAGTAGAGGAGGTCCGCCGCCAGCAGGGTGACCCCGATCACCGGGATCGCCCAGCGCCAGTGGAACGGGTGGCGTTGTGGCAGCCGCAGCCAGAGCGCCAGCGGCGGGACCAGGATGATGGTGGTGTAGATGGTGAACCACGCTTGCACCTGGCCGGGCGTGAGGGCGGCGCGTTGCAGGAGGTATTTGTCATAGAGGGTGGAAGCGGCCCCGAGCAAGGTGGCCCCGAGCATGAAAAACACGGCGCGGTTGCGGTGAAAATGGATGCCCTCCCGGCGGCCGACCAAGCTGAACGCGAAGAACGCCATGAGGATGATGGCCACGCCCAGCCATTGTTTCGGCGTGGGGGCTTCGTGAAATAGCAACACCGCAAACGTGATCGTCCACAGCGGACCGGTGGCACGAATCGGTGAGGCGACCGAGAGCGGCAGCGACTTGATGCCATGGTAACCGAAAATCCACGACGCCCCAACGAGCGCGGCCTTGGCAAAGAGCAGAAAATGACCGCGGGCGGAAATGCCGGTCACATGGAGGACCTCAGCCGGCAGGGTGGCGGGCGAGAGCGCCGACCACACCACGAACGGCAACCACACCGCCGCACCCGCCGCGACACTGCCGAACAGCACCGGCAGCACCGCGTTGTCATGGAGGGCGACCTTTTTGAAATAGTCGTAAAAACCCAGCAGCAATGCGGACGAAAGAGTGAGAAACAGCCAGGACACGCGCCGGAACTAGCCAACTTTCGGAAAATTGAAAGTCATTTCACCGGAAAACACCTCAGCGTCTCCAGGTTGCGGATGGATCCGCAAATGGGGTGCGGAACGGCGCGTGCCATTGGCAGTGCCGGAACCTTCCCCCAGCCTCCGGATGAGCGTATCGGGGCCGGTGAGATCTCCCCAAGGACTGGGGCCTATTTCCCGCTCCAGCCGCCGCCGAGGGCTTTGGCTAGGGCGGCGAGGGTGATGCGTTGCAGGGCATCGACCATGCTGAGCGCGAGGCGGGTTTGCAGCACGGTGCGGTCGGCATCGACGACTTCGAGGTAGCTGGTGAGTCCCTCGTTGTAGCGTTCTTGCGAGAGTTGGCGGGTGTCCCTGGCGCTTGCCAGCGCGGCCTCGAGCGCGGTGCGGGAGCGGGCGAGGCCCTTGAGATCGACGAGCGCGTCCTCCACTTCGCGCAGTGCAACGAGCAGCGTCTGACGGTAGCCCGCCAAGGCTTCGTCGTAGAGGCTGCGGGTGGCGGCCAAGTTGGCTTGGTTGGCTCCGGCGGTGAAAATCGGCATCGCGGCATTGGCACCCAGCGAGAGGATGCGGCTTTCCCATTCGAGGAAGTTGGAGGCCTTGAGAGAGTCCAGGCCGGCTGCTGCAGACAAACTGAAGTTCGGATAGAAGGCGGCTTCGGCGACGCCGATCTGGGCGTTGGCCGCACGCAGTTGTTGCTCTGCGGCCCGCACGTCCGGCCGCCGCAAGAGCACCGCCGCAGGCAGCTCGGCACGGATGTTTGGCAGGGCTAGCTCGGTGACCTTGGCCGGGACCCCGAAATCGGCGGGCCGGGTGCCGCACAGCACGGCGAGGGCATGTTCCGCCGATCCGCGCTGCCGTTGGACCAGCGCCAGATCGTTGTTGGCAAGTTCCAGTTCGGTGCGGGCGCGGCTGGTGGCCAGGCCGTCGGTCAGACCGGCGTCGGTCTTGGTTTGTTGCAGGTCCAGGGCCTCCTTGCGGCTGACCAGAGTGTCCTGCACGACGGCCTCCTGGGCATCGAGCCCGCGCAGCACGAAATACTGGCGGGCCACTTCGGTGGCGACGCCGAGACGCTGCGAGTCGAACAGGGCCTGGCTGGCGGCAGCTTGCGCGGCTGAGCCTTCGAGGAGGCGTTGGTTGCGCCCCCAGAGGTCGGGATCGTAGGCGAGGTTGAAACTGCTGCGGTAGTTCTGGTTTTCCAAATCAACGGCCGGGTTGGTGATGACATTGCCGGACGAGCGGAGAATCCCGGCGGAGCCCGCCAGTCCCAGGCTCGGGAACAGGCGGGCGCGATCCAGCCCAACCAAGGCTCGGGCGGTTTCCACGCGGGCTTTGGCGGCGGCGAGATTGTGGTTGGCGGCCAGCGCCCGCTCGACCAGCCGGGTCAGTTGGGCATCCCCGAAAAGCCGCCACCACGCATCCGGCAAGCGGCTCGCAGAGACGTCACGGGTTTCCTTCCACCGGGTGCCGCCGCTGGCACCGGGAACTTTGAAATCCGGGCCAAGCAGGCAGGAGCCGAGCAAGCAGGCAGCAGGGAAAACAAGCAGGCGTGGGTTCATGGTGGCGATGGTTTACCACTCAGCACGCGAGCCGCTGTGCGGAATAGAATTGGCTGAAACTTGGCTGGTGAGCTGGCGCGTGAAACCGCAACACGTCGGATTTGTAACCCATTGGAAATCAGTGGTGAAAAATCAAGTTGTGCAGGAGGTGGCCCCACACCATGGAACCTCCCCGCGCCGCAGCGTAGATTTCCCCCTCCACGAACACCAGCGAAAAACAAATTCATTTTCACGGGCCCGGAACCTATCAGTTAGCGGTGACCCAGTCTGATGGCAGCATCCGGGAGCGCCAGGATCTCGTCGTTCCGGCTGGTTCCACGGGTCACGTGAACCAAACCCTCGAAACCCAACCTGGCTAACGCCTGGTCGAGGCACGTGTCAGCCGGAACCGGGTGCGGCAGATGTTCTTCCGCCACATCGCGCAACGCTGAAGGCAAGGAACCGGAGCAGGAACCGGACTTGCCAAGCCCGGAGTGAAAACAACGCCGATGCCGCCGGTGCCGCCGGTGGCTTCCGTTCCCCTAACTGTTGATGGCAATTTCGTGGTGCCATGCCATTGACAGGAGCTGGCTACGATGGCTCGCCGAGCGCGGCAAACGAGACGCCAGGGTCGGATGGGCGCGTGGTTGGTGAGGTCCGTGAGGGGCTCGTTCCAGGCCGTGTGCGACTGCCGCGTGAATCCGCTTTGGGCAGTGGGTAATGCCCCGGCATCGGCCGATTTTTGGCGGCAGCAGAGTTCCCGCTGGCACAAGCGGCGGCACTGTGACAAACCCTGCCCGTGCCAATCACCTTCGCCAACCCCATGGGACTGCTCGCCTTGCTCGGCGTGCCGGTCGTGCTGGCGATCCATTTCCTGCAGCGGCGCACCCGCTCGATTCCGGTCTCGACGCTCTTTCTCATCGAGCAACGGCGGGACCAATCGCGGGTCGGACGCCGCCTCGAACGACTCATTTCCTCGGTGCCGATGTGGCTCCAACTCCTGATGGTGCTATTGCTGGCCGCCCACCTGTCCCAGCCGCGGCTGCCGCTGGCAGGCTCGGTCCAACGGGTCGCGGTGGTGGTCGATGACTCCGCCTCGATGCGCGTCTTCAAGCGTGAGCTGGCACGCCAACTTGCCTCCCTGGCGGAGCGGTGCCAAGGCCTGGCCCGCCGCACCGAGTTTCTGGTGCTGCCAGCCGATCCGGCGCAGCCGCGGCTCTACGCGGGCGATTCGACGGCCGCCATGTTGCAGGCCCTCGAGCGGTGGGTCCCGGTCGGCGGACCGGTGGATCCGGGTGGCAGTTTGCGGCTGGCCCGTGAGCGCGTCGGCAACCGCGGCATGGTGGTCTTTGCGACCGATACCCCGCTGGAGAAGTTGCCGGCGGACGCGGTCCTGCTAGCGGTGGGCCACCCGATCCCCAATGTGGGATTCACCGGGTTGACGCTCGGCCAAACGGACGGACAGGCGGTGTGGCGGGCCTTGGTTGCCAATCGGAGTTCGAGTCCCCAGGAGCGCTCATGGCACCTCGAGTGGGACCAGGGCCAGCGCAGCCCCGAAGCCGTCGTGAGCATCGCCGCAGGTGGCATCGCAAGCCTCAGTGCGGCCATGCCTGCAGGTGCCATCCGCCTGCGGCTCGTGTTAGATCCGGATGAATTCAGCCTGGATGATTCGTTCGCTTTTCTCACGGCGGCACCCAAGCCGCTGTTGCTCCGGCACAATTTGCCAGAGGCCTTGCGCTGGCTGCCCGAGCGTTTGAGTCGCAGCGTTCCGGGCCTGGCTGCGGCTCCGGCCGGGACCCCACCCGACCTCACCCTGGCGGCTGCCAGTGACGGGCGGTTTCCATCGGTGTTAGGGCCGGGCATCCTCATGGCGGCGGCTGGCGACGCAAGCGCCAAGACGCTGGCCCAGCCAATGGTGGCGACCCGGCATCCGATGGTGGCGGGTTTGTGCTGGGAAACGCTGGCGGTGCAGGAGGTGCCAATGGTGCCTGCTGCTGCCAATGACGTCGTCCTGGTGTGGGGCGGAACTCAGCCCTTGGTTAGCCTGCGCCCGGTCCCGCTGTCGGCCGGAAGCCCGGCCACGGCCACACCTGCCCAACAATTGGTGCTGCACTTCAACCCGGCACTTTCCAACTGGGAGCGCCTGCCCGCCGCCGCCGTGCTGCTCCTGCGGTACTGTGAGGAAGTGCGCCTGGCCAAACGCGGCACCGCCCGCGAACAACTCGAACCCCGCCAGGCCCTGGCACCCCTGCTGCCGGGCGACCTGCGCGGCGACCTCACCGTCGAGACGCTCGACCTGGCCGGGCAGGTCATGACCTCACGGAGCGTGCCGCCCAGCGGTTTGATAGGTCTGCGGGCGCCGGACGAGCCGGGGTTCCTGCGGGTGCGCGAAGGCGAGACCGTCCTGATTGATGGTGCCGTGGCTTTTGCAGATGCCCGTGAGGGCGACTTCCGCGCCTGCGCCACGCGTGATGCCCTGGCGGCGGTTTCATCGGTTAGCACGGCCGGTGATGCGCTGGGTCCGTGGTGGCCCATGGTCATGCTTCTCGTGCTGGTGGCCTTGCTCGCGTCCTGGGCGTTTGCCGGCAGGGAAGCCCGTGCCAACGCCCCTGCCTAACCATTTTCCCCGCACCATGCTCAATTCCCCCGAGTGGCTCCTCCTGATTCCCGCCCTGGCCTTTGCCGGCTGGCGCTGGCGGAGCCTCGGCATGCAGCGGCCAAGGCGATTCCTGTGCTTGCTGGGAATCGTCGCGTTGTTGGTCGAGCCGCGGATTGCCAGCCGCCGGGGCGGCATGGATCTGTGGGTGTTGTTGGACCGCTCGGCTTCGACCGAGGATCTGGTTGACCGCAATGAGGCGGAATGGCGGACCTTGCTAGAGCGGGCCCGGCCGTCGCGGCGCGACACCCTGCACGTCCTCGACTACGCGGCGGAAGTCCTGCCGGCCGAGGCGGGGGGCGTCACCTCGCTGTATGGCAACCGTCGCGGCCAAACCCGCACGGCCTTGGCGCTCAGCCATGTGCTGGCGGCGCAGGAAGCCGGGCGGCCCGCGCGGGTTTTGGTGTTCACGGACGGCTATGCCACGGAACCGCTGCGCGAAAGTGCCGCCAAGCTGGCGGCCGAGGGGCTGGCGCTGGACTATCGGCTCATCCAACCGCCGGTGGCGGATGATGTGCGCATCGCCAGCCTGGAGTTGCCGTCGCGCGTCCAGTTGGGCGAGTCGTTTGTGCTGCGCCTGGCGGTGGTCGGGACGGGCAACCGGACGGTCCCCCTGAACTTGCGCCGCGATGGCCAAGCTGCCGGCAACTCCACCGTGACCTTGCGCGAAGGGCGCGGCTCGGTCGAAATCGTCGATCATCTCGGCCAGCCCGGCGCCCATCGTTACGAGGCCGAAATCCTGCCGGAACACGACTCGCATCCGGGAAACAACCGGGCGTCCCGCTGGGTCGAGGTCGTCGGAGGTCCGCGCGTGCTGCTCGTCACCCGTTTTCCCGACGACCCGCTGGCCGAGGCGTTCCGCGCGCAGGGCCTAACCGTTGAGGTCGTCACCGACCCGCAAGCCGCCGATGAAGGACGCCTGACCGGGGCGCGGGCGGTGGTGATTCACAACGTGCCGGCCTTTGATTTGCGTCCCGAGTTTCTGCGGGCCTTCGATTTTTTCGTGCGCGAGCAAGGTGGCGGCTTCCTGATGGTGGGCGGCAAGCATGCCTTTGGGTCCGGCGGCTATTTCCAATCCGCCATCGATCCCTTGCTGCCGGTATCGATGGAACTCAAGAACGATCACCGCAAACTGGTCGTGGCCATGGCCATCGCGCTGGATCGCTCCGGGTCAATGGCCGCCGCCGTGCCCGGCCCCGCCGGCCAACAAATCACCAAGATGGACATGGCCGCCGCCGGCTCCGCCACCGCCGTCGAGTTGTTAGGCCCGAGTGATTTTGTCAGCGTGCATGCGGTGGACAGCGAGCCGTATGCGATCGTGCCGATGGGGCCGGTCGGCAACCGCAAGGCCGATATGGTCGGGCGCATCCGCCGCATCCGGTCGATGGGGGGTGGGATCTTCATCTACAAAGCGTTGGAGGCGGCATGGCAGGATCTGCAGGGGATGGAAGTGGGTACCCGTCACATCATTCTGTTTGCGGATGCCGCCGATTCCGAGGAACCCGGCGATTACAGGCAACTGCTCCCGCAGATCACCAAGGCCGGGGGTACGGTTTCCGTCATCGGCATGGGCACCCGCAAGGACAAAGACGCAGCGTTGCTAGAGGAGATCGCCCGCCTCGGCAACGGGCGCATCCAGTTCACCGATCAAGCGGCGGAAATCCCGCAGTTGTTCGCGCAGGAAACCATGACCGTGGCCCGCAAGTCGTTCATCGAGGAGCCGATCGCCACCCAAGCCACCGGCAACTGGGCCGAGCTTTCCCCGCAACCGATCGATTGGTTAGGCGAGGTGGATGGCTATAACCTTTCATACGCCCGTCCGGAAGCGACGGTATCCCTGGCCAGCAAGGATGAATACGTCGCGCCGCTGGTGGCGACGATGCGGCGCGGCATCGGGCGTGCGGCGGCCGTGACGTTTCCGTTAGGCGGGGAGTTTTCCGGCCGGGCGAGGCAATGGCCGGGCTACGCGGATTTCACCAAGACCTTGTCGCGCTGGCTGGCGGGCGGCGAAATCCCGGCCGGCCTCGGTCTCGCCCAGCGCCTCGATGGCAACCGCCTGACCATCGACTTGCATTACTCCACCGAGGCATGGACGCAGCGGCTGGCCATCTCGCCGCCGCGCCTCAAACTCTCCATCGGCGCTGAGCGCCCGCAGGGCTTGGAGGTTCCCTGGCAGCGACTGGCCCCCGGCCATTTCTCCGCTGCCGTCGAGCTGGAGGAAAACGCCAGCGTGCGCGGCGTGGTGCAAGCGGGCGACTACGCGTTTCCCTTCGGCCCCATCAATGTGGGGGTTTCCGCCGAGTGGGCCTTCGATCCCGAGCGACTCCAGGAACTGCGCGTGGTCGCCGCGCAGAGCGGCGGGCGGGAGTTGCTGGATCTGTCGCAAGCCTGGTTGCGGCCACCCGTTAGACAAGTGCTCGACCTGCGGCTGCCGCTGGTCATCCTGATCCTGCTCGCGGTGCTGGCGGATGCCTTGGCAACCCGCATGGGCCTGGAGCCGCGCCTGGCCACGGGGCTCGCCTGGGCACGCACGCTCCGGCGCGGAGTGGCCGTGATTGCCAGGTCCAAGCATGCCCGCTGGCCAAGGATGCTCCCGCGCAAGCCAAGGCCGCAGGTGGCCCCGGTGGCGGCGGCTGACCAACCTCCGGACCTCTCCCAGCCGCCACTGCCCGCAGATGACGACGCCCGCCGCCGCCGCCGCTTCGACCACGCCAAGCGTGGCAAGTAACGCCGGTGAAGGTATGGAAGTGCGGTGGGAAGCGCAGCGCCACCCCGCCTTGGCGAAATCCCGGCGCTCACTGCGGCCGGACCATCGTCCGGTCCGTCAGTATAAGAATGGACGCGGCAGTGACAATTCTTGGTCTTACTTGATCATTGAATATTGGAAGTTGAATGTTGAATGTTGAATGTTGAATGTTGAAATCTTCGGCGTGAGGAATGGGAACCCCGCAACTCTCCCGGTTCAGCCACCGCGGGGTGGCGGGCTGCGCCCTTCCCACCGCACCACCATCCTCCCACCATCCGGCGAGGCAGGCGGGCGATGCCGGACCCGTCAGGGCCGCGAGAATTCCTTGTAGCTACGGGAAAATGAAAAATAATGCGGATTTCCAGCATTTTCCTGTTGACCTGGGCGGCTTGTCGCGTTATTGCTACTCCGCAACGCGAAGTAGCCAATGATTGAAGCATGGATCACACAGCTCAGAAAAGGCCTGCTGGAGTACTGCGTGCTCACGGTTCTCTCCAGAGGGGCGAGCTATGGTTATGAGATTGTGGCAGACCTTGGCAAAATTGACGGGTTGGCGGCCTCGGAGTCCACGGTCTATCCGATTCTTGCGAGGCTCCGGCAGGAGAAGTTTCTGAAGCTTCGTGATGTGCCCTCGGCCCAGGGTCCTACCCGCCGTTACTTTTCGCTCACCGCCATCGGCAAGGTGCGCCTTGCTGAAATGAACAATCATCTGAACCGAATCAACCGCGCGATTTCCCAACTCAAACCACCCCCAAGGAAGGATCCAGACCATGACAATGCCAAATGACGTCAGAGCAAGTATTGAAAAGCATCTTCAAGCCGTTCGGGAGCACCTGAGCGACAAGGAGGAAGCCATCCGGAATGAAATCCTGGAGGGGCTGCGGGATCATATCAATGAGACGCTAACCAGAGACGGCGGGCCGATCACGCTGGCACGGATCGAAGCCATCCTGGCCGGCATGGACGAGCCCTCCAGCTACGCGGAGGAACCGGCATTGGCCGGCGCATCTGCGGCGAAGCGGGAACGCGTGACGGTTGGGAACAAATGGCTGTATGTCGCCATGGCTTTCCTGGCGATCAACAGCATCGGCGTGTGGAAACTCATCCAAATCGAGCGGAAAACGGGTGCCGGCAACGGTCCCAACGGCAACCTGTCCGTTGGCGGCGCGGTGGCGGTCCCGCATGTGCCATCCGACAACAAGGCCGACGTCCGCTACCCTGCGACGGACCTGCCCGCCGCCCCCACAGGCGATCCGGAAGGCACGGCGCCCGTGGCGGCGGACCACAGCTTCCGCAGCGTCGCCTTTTTGGAAAACCGCAATCCGGTGCTACAACAGTCCGATCAGGAATTGACCTGGCTGTTCAGTGCGGATGTCGTCGCGCAGCCCGATGTGGGCAAGCCGCAGGCCGGGGTCCCGATGAAGATCAACCCTGAGGTTGCGGGCGAGTTCATCTGGAAGTCGCCCGCCCAACTGGTTTTCAAGCCAAGGAACGCCTGGAGCCTGAACCGGTCCTATACCGCAGAATTATCCCCGGACTTCAAGGCCAGCAGCGGAGACAAGTATGAAGGAAACCGATTCTGGAGGTTCAGCACGGCCGTCCTCGACCTGGAGAAGTTTGCCCAATCCCCGCAGCGCGGCGCCTTCCTCTTCAATCTGACATTCTCGATGGCCGCCAAGCCGGAATCGCTCTCGGAAAAACTCAAGCTGTTCTATCTGAACGCAAACGGGGAGAAACTTCCCTTGAGTTTCAAGATCCTCGCCGACCCGGCACCTGCGTCCGTCGCCATCGAAACGCCGATCGTCCCCGCGATTTCGTTTGTCTGCGAAATCGAATCGAACCTGCTGCCATTGAAGTGGTCCGATGGCACCCGGGAAAAGATCGAGCGCAAGCTGCCGAATTCGCAATTGCTGGCGTTGTCCGCAGCTTCGTTCGACCGGTTGCCGGGAGCGCAGCCCTCGGTCACGCTGTTGTTTTCGGCGGTGCCGAGCGATGGGGATCTATCCCGGTTCATCGAGATATCCCCCACCACCGCGGTGGCCATCTCGAAGACTCCGGGCCGTCTGGAGAAGTTGCGTCTCACCGGGGATTTCGTCGCCGGCATCGCCTATGAAATCAAGGTGAAGAGCGGCCTCACCTCCCGTGAGGGCGGCGTGCTCCCCTTCGACACCACGCGGAGCTTGGTGCTGTCCCAAGCGGCGGACGCGACCGCCGGGAACGCGCAAGCCGAGCCCGAGCGCCCGCAGGAACCGTTCGAGGCGGTGGCGTTCATGGCCAACCGCCAGACGGCCATCGAAACGGGCAAACAGGAATTGCGCTGGAAGTTCGCCTGCCCGGTGGCCACCCAGGAGGCGGTCGGATACTCCCTCAAGGAAGCTCCGATCACCTTGTCCCCTAACAAGGAGGGCAGCTTCTTCTGGGCCACGCCGGACGAACTCGTCTTCAGGCCCAATATGGAATGGGATCTCAATCATTTCTATGAGGCCCGCCTGGTCAACGAACTGGTGAATCTCGCCGGGGCCAGGTATTCAGGCGCACGCTTCTGGACCTTCACCACGCCGGCGATGACGATCCGGGAGGCGGTCCAGATGGGTGGCGGGCGCGGCTTCAGGTTCTCCGTGCATTTCTCCATCCTCCCGGATGCCGAGTCCCTGAAGAACCGCCTGAAGGTTTTCTGTTATACCGCCGCGGGAACCAAGAACTACCTTCCATTCGAGCTGGAGAATGACTATTACAACTCGGCTAACAAGCAGGTCGGAATTCCCGCCGCGCCGACCAGCATGATCTACTTCGAGCTGGAGCCCGGATTCCGGCCGGCGAAATGGACGCAGGGGATCAAGGAGAAAGTCGAGGTGGCGGCGGTGATTTCCACGGTGTTGAGAGTCAACTCGGTGACGCAAAGCGGTGGCGAGGAAAAGACCCCGTCGATCCAAGTGCATTTCTCGGAAAGCGTGGATGTGAAAAGTGCCGCCGCGTTCATTGACATCAATCCTCCGGTGAAATTCACGGTGCAGCGGGATTCCAGTCGGGAGATCTTGCGTCTGTTTGGTCCCTTCGTTCCACACCGGGACTATCAGGTCAAGGTCAAGGCCGGATTGGTCTCGGAAAAGGGCTTCCTGCTCGTCAATGAATCAACCAGCACCGTGTCGATCACCCGTGCGGCGGCGTCCCTCGGGTTTGCGGGAGCGGGTGGCTATCTGTCCCCCGCCGGCACCCTGCTGGTTCCCATCACCTTCCAAAACCTGTCGCAGTGCAAGGTCGCCGTGGCTCCGGTGATGGCCAGCAACCTGGTGTATTTCGCCAGGCGCAACTCCAATGACGCGTCGTACAACCTCCCCGATGAGCCCACTGACGGCATCCCGGGAAGGGGAGATGATGGGGACGGCTACGAGGATGGCTATTACCGCCGCAATCAGGGAGCCCTCGGCGATGTCACCGGCAATGTGACGTACCGGGAGGTGAAGCTCACAGGGGCCGAGAATACGGCAACCACGGACTATTTGCATCTCCGCGACTTCACCAAGACGAAGGGCGCGTATCTGGTGCAGATCAGGGGCGAGGATGCGAAGAATGAAAACTCCTACCGCCGGCGCCTGGGGGACAGCCGCTTGGTGGTGGTCACCGATTTGGGGATTTCCGCCAAATGCTCCAAGACGCAAGTGCTTGCCTGGGTTTGCTCATTGAAGGATGCGAAGCCGGCGGGCGGCGTGGAAGTCACGGCCTATTCGGCTAACAATCAAGTGATCGCGAAGGCGGCGACGAATGCCGACGGGGTGGTTGCCATTCCGTGCAACGCGGCGGACAAGAACACCACTCCGTTTCTGGTCACCGCGCAGTTGGCGGACGATCTGTCCTACCTCCGGCTTGATCAGCGTGAACTGCAGGGCGACCACTCGGAATCGACCCGGGATTACCAGTCCGCAGGGTGTGAAGCGTTTCTGTTCACGGATCGCGGGATCTTCCGCCCGGGCGAAACCCTGCATGCCAGAACGATCATCAGGCAAGCCGACTTCACCGCGCCTGCGGCATTCCCCGTCGTGTTCCAAATCATCAAGCCCGACGGGCGCATGTTCAAGGAGATCGCCGCCATGCCCAATGCGTTCGGAGCCGCCGAGGTCGAGACCATCATGCCGGACTATCTGCCCACGGGCAGTTATACGATCCGCTTGCGCGTCCCCCAGGCGAAGGTGGACATGGGCACCAAAACATTTCTGCTGGAGGACTTCGTGCCGCCACAAATCCGCGTGACGGTGACCACCGACCCGGAGCGGGTCAGAGCGGACACGCCGCTCAAGGCTGCCATCTTCGCGGAGCATCTGTTCGGGGCTCCGGCCGCCGGGCTCAAGGCTAACGTGAAGTGCATCTATACCCCCGTGGCCTTCGCTCCCAAGCCATGGAGCGACTATCGGTTCGGCATCCAAACCGCACCGTATTGGGGTCGGGACGAGGCCAATCCATTTGCCATGAAGCCACAGGACATCGACAACCTGGTGCTTGACAACGCAGGCAAGGTGACGGCGGAAATCGCCACCGCCATCCCGGCCAAGGCTCCCGGCCCCATTCAGGCGCTGGTGCAGGCCTCGGTGTTCGAGCAGAGCGGACGGGCGATTACGGCCACGAAATCGGCCGTCATTGATCCCTATCCGTTTTACATCGGCGTGAAGCGTCCCGCCGTGGCCTGGCTCAAATCCGGCGAAAGCCACCGGATCTCCGTCATCACCGTGCGGCCCAACGGCGAGACCTGCAAGCCGGAAAAGCCGCTCACCGTGCGACTCTCACACCTCGACTGGAACTACAGCTACAAGCGAACCCCGGGCGGAAGTTATGCTTATGAGGGCCACAAGGTGGTCACCCTCCTCAAGGAGGAGGTGCTGGATCTCTCGTCCGGTGCCGCGAAGTATTCATTCATCCCCACCGGTTATGGCCAGCATGAGCTATCCATAGCGGACCCGGATTCCGGTTCGACCACGTCGTTTTCCTTCTATGCCTCCGACTATGAGCAATCATGGACCACGACCCAAAGGGACCAGCCGGACAGTCTCACCTTGAAGCTGGACAAGCCGGAATACCCGATCGGCGAAACGGCCAGGCTGACGATTCAGGCGCCGTTTTCCGGGACCGCGCTGCTGACGGTCGAGTCCGACAAAGTGTTGCAGAGCCGGGTGATCTTCCTGGAGAAAAACACCGCTGAGGTCGATGTGGAGATCAAGGAGGCCTATGCGCCCAACGTCCATTGCACGGTATCGGTCATCCGTCCGGCGGTGGCGGAATCCGTGTGGAAGGGTCACCGCGCGTTCGGGTCCATCCCGCTCAAGGTGGCACCGCGGAACCACCGGATCAATGTGGCAGTGGAAACGCCCCCAACCATCCTGCCGCAAAGCAAGCTCAGGACGAGGGTCCTGCTCAAGGACGATGCCGGGCAACCGGTAAACGGAGAAGTGACGCTCGTGGCCGTGGACGAGGCGATTTGCATGCTCACTTCATTCAAGACCCCGTCGCCTCTCGCCTGGTTGTATGAGTTGCGCAGGCTGGGAGTGGCTTCCCACGATGTGTATGCCGAGTTGATGGAGGTCTTCGACGAGTCCGTTCTAACCAAGAAGTCCAATCCCGGCGGCGACGGCGGGGGGGGCGAGGATGCCGCGGCCTCGGAGCGCCTGACCAAGCGCTTGAATCCGATCAAGGCGAACCGGTTCAAACCGGTCTCCCTCTGGGTATCGAAGGTCGTGGTGACCAACGGCGTGGCCGAGGTGGAGATGGATGTGCCGGAGTTCACCGGGGAACTGCGCGTCATGGCGATCGCCTGCAACGCGCGGCAATTGGGCAGCGCGCAGGGCGTGGTCAAGGTGAAACGTCCGCTGATCGTGCAGCCGTCACTGCCCCGTTTCCTGGCTCCCGGGGATGAATGCCTGATGGATGTCACGGTGTTCAACGAGATGGGCAAGGACATCACCGCCAAACTCCAGATCACCTGCGGCGGACCGCTCTCCACCAAGCTCAGCGAGCGGAACATCGACCTCAAAACGGGCGCCTCCGCCTCCGTCTCGATCCCGATGGTCGCGGGGAACCTGCCGGGCAAGGCCTTGTGTACCGTCAGTTGCGAGGCGGAGTCCGTTAGATTCTCCGACACGATCGAAATCGCGGTCCGGCCGCCCGTTTCGGCGGAAGTCATTGCTGATTCGGGATCCCTGGCACCCGGCAAGAGTGTCGAGATCCGCGTGCCCGCCAATTGGTTGCCGGAGTCCGTGCTCCGCCATGTGCAGGTGTCCAAGGAGCCGTCCCTCGAACTCGGACACGGACTGCAATATCTGATGCGCTATCCGTACGGCTGCATCGAGCAAACGACCTCCGGAGCGTTTCCGCTGCTGTATCTGCCGGATCTGGCGAACCGTACCTTCGACAAATCCATGGGCAAGGAGCGGGTCCGGGACTATGTGATGTCCGGGGTGTGGCGGATTCTATCCATGCAACAGACCAACGGCGGATTCGCATATTGGCCCGGATTCAATGAGCCCTGTCCGTGGGGCACGAGCTATGCGACGCATTTCCTGATCGAGGCGAAGAAGGCCGGCTATGAGGTGCCGCAAGGCTGCCTGGAGCGGGCGTTGAAAGCGCTGCGCGAGGGGCTGGAGTCGAACCCCCGTGAAAACAACCGTGATGTCCGGGACTATGACTCGCGGGCCTACGCCTGTTATGTCCTGGCCATCGCCGGCGAACCGGAACACGCATGGCAGACCAGGATGTTGGAGATGAAGGACAAGTTGTCCTACTATGCCCGGCTGATGAATGCTTCCGCCCTCCTCGTCCAGGGCGATCCCAAGCGTGCGGTGGTCCTGCTCAAGGAACTCGGTCTGCCGGGCGCGGGTGCGCGCGACCAGGGCGGCTGCTTCAACAGCTCCAACCGGAATGCGGCCCTGCTGCTGTCCGCGTGGCTCGATATTGATCCGAACCACGCGGATGTCATGAAGCTCGTCCAACTCCTCAGCAAAGCGAAGATCAACGGCTACTGGGGCACGACCCAGGACAACGCGATGGTGCTGATGGCGCTGGGGAAATATGCCCAGCGGATCAAACGGGAATCCCTCGAGTTCAAGGGGATGATCACCCTGCCTAACGGAACCACCGAGGAATTTGATCAAACCAAGGACCGGCAATGGGAGGTCGCCCGCAGTGAGGCGGGGAACATTACGCTCACCAACCGGGGACCGGGCAACCTCTTCTATTCGTTCCAAGCCGAAGGCGTGCCGATCGATCTACCCGAATACTACCAGAAACTCACTGCCAAGAACCAGGGCATGAACGTGAAGCGGGAGTGGCTGGATGACGAGGGCAACCCGATCGATATCACCAAGATCAAACAAAACGATCTGGTGGTCGCCAGGATCACGTTGAATCCGAACGGCCACAGTTATGAGAACATCGCCATCGAGGATCTGCTGCCGGCCGGCCTGGAGATCGAGAATCCGAACCTGGATACCGCGCAATCCCTGCCGTGGCTCAAGGATAAGTTCGATTGGTGCGCCAGACGGGATATCCGGGATGATCGCATTCTGCTCTTCACCCGGCCGGTTTCCGGACCTTCGGTCTTCTGTTATCTCGCGCGGGCGGTGACCCCGGGCAAATTCATGGTCCCGCCGGTTTCCGCCGAGTGCATGTATGAACCGGAGGTGAGAAGTGTGAGCAGCCAGGCCGAAATGATGATCACGAAATGAACGCCGCTTTCATCAGCAGATGGATGCGCCGCGGTTGGCGGCGTATCCTGTGGATCGGCGCGACCGCGATGGTCGCGGCCATCGCGACCTTCGCCGCATTGTGGCTGATCTTCCCGTTTCATAAGGAATCCCTCTACAACATTCCGGCCAGCGTCAGTTGGTGTGATCGCGACGGGGTCCCACTGCGCATCCGCTTGTCGGCAGGGGATTTTGACAGCGTGCCGACTTATGTCTATCACGGCGACGACTGGATCGCCAAAGCCGTGGTGGCTGCCGAGGACCAGCGGTTTTGGCGCCACTGCGGCGTTGATATCTGTGCGGTGGCACGCTCGTGCAAGCAGGCGGCGACCTCAATGCGCCGTGTTTCCGGGGCCTCGACCCTATCCATGCAGCTCGTCCGGCGGTCCTGCCCGCGGCAGCGGAATCTGATAGCGAAGGGCATTGAGGCGTTCCGGGCCCTGCAGATGGAACGGCAATTGACCAAGCGGGAAATCATCTCCCTCTATCTGAACCATGCACCGTTAGGCGCCAACCTCGTGGGCATCGAAGCCGCTTCCCGCAGGTATTTTGCCAAGGGTGCTCACGACTTGAGTCTTGGTGAGGCCTCATTGCTCGCGGGAATTCCGCAATCTCCCACGCGCTTCAACCCGGTGAAGTATCCTGCCGCCGCGAAAACGCGCCAAGCCTACGTGCTGCGGCGCATGGTGGCCTGTTCCTTCATTACCCGGGAACAAATGGACAACGCCCTCGCGCAGCCGCTGCGGTTCCGTGATAACCGCTATCCATTCCTGGCACCACACTTCTGCGACATGCTGGCCCGCCAAGCGGCCAATGGGGCCATCGAAATGAGGACCACCCTCGACCTGGGCCTGCAGCAAACGATCGAGGAATCCCTGGCAAAATACGCGCCAACCCTGCGTGCGGAACGTATCCGCGGGGCGGCGGCGCTCGTGCTGGATGCGAAGACAAGCGAGGTGCTCGCGCTGGTCGGCTCACCGGATTTCCGCGCGCGAACGAAGGGTGCACAGGTCAATGCCGCCGTCGCACCGCGCTCTGCAGGGTCCACGCTCAAGCCCTTCGCCTATGCGGTCGCGACGGACCGGGGCATGCTCACCCCCCTGCGGGTGCTGTATGATATTCCCCAAAGTTACAGCGACTACGATCCCGCGAACTTCGACAAGACGCATGGCGGCGTCGTGACTGTTAGGGACGCGCTGATCCGCTCGCTGAACCTGCCGGCCATCGATGTGGAAAAGCGGATCGGCCAGCCGCTGTTTCACGCCAAGCTCCGGGAACTGGGCTTGCAAACCCTAACCGAACCGGCCGCTCACTACGGGCTCGGCCTGGTGCTCGGCAACGCGGAGGTGACCTTGCTGGATCTAACCAACGCCTACGCCTGCCTCGCCCGCGGTGGGGTTTACCTGCCCTACCGGACGATGCCGTCCGCCGCGTCCACCGCAGCCGCCGGAACCCGGCAGTTTTCCGCTGAGGCGTCCTGGTTGATCTCCGACATCCTGGGCGGTGACGAGCGTGCCATGGACTCCTCCGGCACCGTCGCCGACATCCGCATCCCGCGACTGGCTTGGAAGACCGGCACCTCCTCGGGCTTCCGCGACGCCTGGACCATCGCCTACAACCCGGATTTCGTGATCGGCGTCTGGCTGGGAAATCCCGACGGCCGGCCCTCCGGATTCCTCGTTGGCAGAAAGGCGGCAACTCCGATCGTATGGGACATCTGTCGGCGGCTTTACCCCACGGGAAACGGGCCGTGGTTCGCCAAGCCCGAGGCCATCGAGGACCGCGAGGTGTGCGCCCTTTCAGGTCAGACACCATCGCCTAACTGCCCGAGGAAAATCCATGATCACGCGATCAAGGACGTGAGCCGATACGAGACCTGCGAGGTCCACCTGCTGGGGACGGCAGCCGTCTGGCCCGTTGCGGTGGAGGCGTTTCTCAAGACCCAACCAAGCGCGGGAGGCGATGACGACAAGTGTGAACTGGTCATTACCACCCCCGCCAACGGCAGTTCATATCTTTTCATGCCTGACATGGCTCAGCCGCAGCAACAGCGCATTCCATTCACCGCGAACTTCAGCAATGCATCTGCCGACCTCCATTGGTTTGTGAACGACCAGTATCTGGGGGCCTCAAAATCAGGGGAAACCCTCTTCTGGTCCCTGAGCAAGGGCCAGCATCGTATCGTTTGCGCGGACCCAAAGGGCAAGAGCCGCGGGGTCGTCATTTCTGTCAGATAGGCGTGGCGGTCATGGGTCACATGATTGCCAAACGACACGCAGTGGGTGCCCTGCCGTCTCAGCTCCCCGCTTCGGCGAGGCGTTCGGCCATTTCGGCTTGTTGCAGGCCGGTGGTGAATTCGGAGAGATCGCCGGCCATGACGCCGGCCAGGTTGTATGAGGTGAGGCCGATCCGATGGTCGGTGACGCGGGATTGGGGGAAGTTGTAGGTGCGGATTTTCTCCGAGCGGTCACCCGAACCGATGAGCGAGCGGCGGCGGGACGAATAGGCGTCCTGTTGCTCGCGGAGTTTCTGCTCGAAAAGCTTGGAACGGAGGATTTGCAGGGCGAGTTCCTTGTTCTTGAGCTGCGAGCGGCCCTCCTCGCAGCGGACGTAAATGCCGGTGGGGAGGTGGAAAATCTGGACTGCGGATTCGGTGCGGTTGACATGCTGGCCACCGGCACCCCCCGAGCGGCAGACTTCGATGCGGAGGTCATCCGGCTTGATTTCGACATCGACTTCCTCAGCTTCCGGGAGGACGGCGACGGTGACGGTGGAGGTGTGGACGCGGCCTTGGGTCTCGGTGGCCGGGACGCGCTGGACGCGATGCACCCCGGACTCGTATTTGAGATGGCGGAAGACCTCGGAGCCGGTGACTTTGAGGATCACTTCCTTGAAGCCGCCGACTTCGGAGGGGCTGCTTTCGAGGTGTTCGCACTGCCACCCGCGAAGGTCGGCGTGGCGTTGATAGACGCGCATCAATTCGGCGGCAAAGAGCGAGGCTTCGTCGCCACCGGCCCCGGCGCGGATTTCGATGAGGGCGTCGCGGTCTTCGTTGGGGTCGGCGGGAAGCAGGGCGTATTGGAGGTCGTCCGCCAGGCTGGCGATGCTGGCTTCGAGGCCGGGGATTTCCTCGGCGGCCATGGCGGCGAACTCGGGGTCGTCGGCTTTGGCGAGTTCGAGGTTGTCGGCGAGGTGGCGTTTGGCGGCTTCGAGCCGGGCCCAGACGCCAAGGGTTTGGGTGAGCTTGCCATGCTCGCGAAGGATGGCGGTGGCGCGTTTGGGATCGGCGAAAAGTTCCGGATCCCCCACGGCTTCCTCCAACTCGGCGAAGCGGTCACGGCGTTTGGCGATGAGGGCGGAATAGTCCATGGGGGGTAATCGGTAGGCAGTAACCAGCATAGGGTTCGCGAAGGGTTTCCAAGCCGTTGAGCCGCTCGGCAGGAGTGGCTTGCTGCCAGTAAGCCTGGGTCTGCCGTTCAGCTTCCTCGAAGCTGTTGGCAAGTTCCAGCCGCCATTCCTTGCGTCTGCGAAGAGCGCGTTGGGTTGCTGCTATAGTGAAAGCGGGCATGTCCGAGAGTAGCGGGTGGCGCGACGCGTTTCAAGTTTTTATGCCGGCGCGGGAGTGAGGGGGTGGATAGTGGATAGTGGATAGTGGATAGTGGATAGTGGATAGTGGATAGTGGATAGTGGATAGTGGATAGTGGATAGTGGATAGTGGATAGAGGATAGCGGATAGTGGATAGTGGATTGAAGATGAAGAGAGGAGCCTGGCTCTCTTCCATCCACGATCCACGATCCGCGATCCGCGATCTACGATCCGCGATCCGCGATCTACGCCTCGCGTTCGGCGCGGCTGAAGGCTTCCATTTCGCGCTTGAGCGGTTCCCAGTAGGCGCGGTCCTTGTCCTGCTCGGCGCGGACCTCGGCGTCAAGGGCGGTGCGCAGTTCCGGCAGGGTGTCGGCCCGCGCGAGCGCAAGCAGCGGCCGGGCGGCGGCCGCGCTGGCCGCTTCCGCCGGGAAGCGGGCGGTGAGATCGATGAGTCGCTCGGGAGTGCGGGATTCCGCGAGCCAGAATAGAATCCGCTCGGGCGTGGGTGCAGACTCCAAAGCCGTGTAATGCCCCTCCACGAGCGCTCCGATCATCGGCCAATCTTTGTCCCGCTGGGTTTTCTTGGCATTCACCAGATCCGGCACGGCGAGCAGATTCACCTCTCCGCCATCGCCGGTGGCGACGGTGGTTCGCCTGTCCCAGAGCACCGCAAAGGACGGAAGATCTCGCAACCGGGTCATCACATCGATTCGCAGGCCCTCGACTCCGGGTGCCTGGCACCGGAAATGCACGGCATGTCCCCGCTGCAGGACCTCTGGATCAAAGCGCGGCACGGCGATCCTGACAGCCTGCAACTCGGCCAGTGCCGCCTGGAGTCCCAGGAAATTGGTAGCCTCGGCGAGGATCAGAAAATCCACATCCTTGCTAAACTGGGCCGCGCCGTAGAACACGCAGGCCTGGCCGCCCATAAGCAATGCCTGAACCTGATGTTTCTGGATGGTCAAAAGGACTTGTCGGATCGGGGTCTGGATCAAGGGTGCCTCCTAGCGCTAGATATTGGGCGAAAATCTTCTCGCTTTCCCGGAAGCGTTCCATGGGCGTGAGCGCCACCCATTCCTTCCACTCATCGGGCCAGTCGTCGAATTTCACAGGGGCAAAGTAACCGATTCCGGCGCATTGTCCACCCCTGATTTGATGTCGAGGCGCAGGCGACCCTCGGCTGGTTTGGTGGCGGCAACCCGCCACTTCTGCCATCGGGCGTCACACCTCTGCCATAGCGCCGCCAGTGATCAAGAACTTTCGGAGCGGCTACACATTCACCTCCCCATCCAGTCCAAGTTCGCGGATGGCGGCGCGGGTTTCTTCAAGCTTCTGTTGGGAAACGCCGCCTTCGGGCATGGCTTCAAAGGTGACCTTGAGTCTAACTCCTTTGCCTGCCGCGAATTTTGAGACCACCTTGGTATAGAAGTTCATCCACTTCTGCGCGGGCACCTCGCCTGACCATTCGATATGAGAGAACAATACCGGCTGGGTGAGTGTGGGCGCGCGTTCCGGGACAGTAGCGGGAATACTCGGAGTCGGACTTAGGGCAGGCGTGGTGCTGTCACTAGCAGGCTGCGTTGCTGAGCCGGTTGTCGGTGTAACCGGAGTCGGCGCGGCTTGTGACGCCTTGTATGCTTCCGCCGTTTCTTTGCGGATCAGGAAGACGTCATCGGAGATTTCCACGTCATCTCGCAGGATGCCCTCCGCATAAATGAACGGCGAATACTTGCCGTCGGTTGTTTTGCTGACATAGGCGATTTCGCCGTCGCTCACGCCTTTGGCGATGGTGTCCTGCACGGCCGCAGTGCCGCGGATGATGCGCGGGAAGTGGGGAGATGCATACATGGCATCCCGCACTGACTTGGTCGGCCATTCGGTAAAGGCACTGGACCAGTTCTTGAGCAGCAGACGCACGGAAATCCCCTTGTCGAAATCGCCATCGACGGTGAGTCGGTTGATGATGTTCTCGATGGGGCCGCCGGCGGTGGAACTGGAGTGCACGAGACCGAGATCCACTTCCCGCAGCGCATTGCCTTTGTCGAGCAACAGCACATGATTGAACGAACGCCAGACCGACTCCTTCAGATCACGCTTTGATTTCCCGAGGTTTTCGGCCAATTGCCGTTTCTGGGCATCACGGCTGCCCGCTCTCGGCGATCACCCAGATCAGAGCACTTTTGAATGTGCGTGATGATGTGCCGCACTCCTTGGTCATTTTGTCAGCCCATTGGAGAGTTGTCGCACGGTCAGCCATCGTGTGATTCAAATCCCCAATGATGAACGTGATCACAGGGCGATCTGAAATCTGGAGGCTCTTCTCGGGGAAGAATGCGCGATCCACACCGTCACGAACAACGAAGAGTTTCAGGATTTCCTGCTTCACCAATTCCTCGGCTTTTGTTCCCTTCACGTTTGCCTTCTTATCGGTGAA
>JAPLUI010000019.1 GCA_026397725.1 Verrucomicrobiota bacterium
CATTCAGCCAAACCGGCAATGCCGGATCCACCCTGAGCCACGTCGTCATTCCCGCCGGCGGGCGTGACCGTGTGCGCGTCCAGTATGCGAACGCCACCTCCGACAAGGCGGCTTCGCTGCTAACATTCAAGTCCAAGTCGAAATCAACGACTGTCACCGCCACGAGCGCGGCAACCCAGACCGTGATCAACGCGCCACCCTATTCACAGTTCCTGATCCCGGCGGAAAATGAGTTGGCACTGGTTGGCGTTGCAGACGAATTCGTGAATCATCCGCGCATGGGTTTTCGGGTGGCAGAAGTGCCGATGCGGTGTCATCTCTTGCTCTTACTTGATCATTGAATGTTGGAAGTTGAATGTTGAATGTTGAAATCTTCGGCGTGCCTCATGGGCACCCCGCGGCTCTAACGGTTCAGCCATAGCGGGGTGGCGGGCTGCGCCCTTCCCACCGCACTCCAGACTTTGGCTCGCGCCTGGGCAGGTGAAGGTATGGAGTGCGGTGGGAAGCGCAGCGCCACCCCGCTGTGGCTAAGTCCCGGCACCCCCCCAGAAGGTGCCAAGTCATGTTCCGGGATGCATTGCCAATTCCTTGTCAATTCAAGGTCCAGCCCAGGAAGTGTGCTATTCCGGCGTGGCGGCAAACGACGTGGTTGTGCTGTTCTCGTATGCCACCGGAACGGCTGTTCGCGGCGTGGTTAGTTCGGTGGATGCGGTGGCGGGTAGCCATCACGCTCACGGCCAACCTCGGCCTGGCCCTGGCACCCGGCGACATGGTTTACCTGATGACTTCCCGTGCTCAGATTCCGATCGGTGCCGCCACCAAGGAAACCAATGCGCCCACCGTGTTCGTGGTGCTGGAAGGTCCGGCCCTCATCGAACTGGACGGCACGTCGGCCTGCCGCATCAACCTGGTGGCTGGCGAGTATTCCTGATTCTTCCCGGTCTGGTCTGCGGGGTTCATGGGCACCCTCTCCGGGCAACCGGAGGGGGTGCTTCATTTTGACAACATCACAGCGGCATGGGACTTGAATCCGACATTCTATCCGACCTGCGGCAGCTCCTCACCGAACATGGCATCAGTGCGCGATGGCAGGTGCTCGACCTGCTGGTGTTGGTCAGCCGGGTGCGCAACGAACAACAGCTCGAAATGGGCGGCTTCGTGGAATCCCCGGACCTCAGCCTGCGGGTGCCCAAGCTGGCATTTCCCGACACCCTGCCAAAGTTCGGCGAGAGGATCGAGGTGGAGGAAATCGGATTCCTACATCGCCAAGATTCAGAAGCGCGTTGGCTTTGCCAAGGGCTCGTGGATCAACGCGGCCAAGGCCATCGGCGGACGGGTCCGGGGTGCTGCGCAATGGGTGACCCAACGGTCGTGTCTGCCATCTGAGCCGATTGACACCGTGCCCCGGTCAAATGGCTGCGACTTTCCTTGGCACAATTGGCAACTGGGGCATCACCAACGACGAGACGGAAATCCTCATCACCGACATCAAATAGATTCCTATACAAATCGCATTTGGGTTGATCACCGGTGGCATTTGTAGCTCTAACGTCGTGTATTTGCAGGCCGCATTAATACTCGAACCAGGAGAAGAACGTGCTGGACAAGAGCGGCGAAATCGTGGCTGTCGCGTCTCGCGGCAGGCCGTGATGGCGGCGTCCCGCCGCCAAGTCTCCACCCTGAAAGCGCGGATGATTATAGCCGCAAGAGAACACAAAGATCGCAAAGACAAAGAGTTGCGAGAGTTTGCTGAGAAAGAACTCACCTCGAGGGTGAGTGCATGAATTTCCATAAATGACTCTCTTTTGCGTTCCTTGCGTTCTGTTGTGCTTGAGAATGAAGGGCGCTGGCGCGGTTCTCTTTCTTCCATCTACGATCCACAATCCTCGATCTGCGATCTTCTCTCCTCATCTTCTGCAGCGGCCACGCCATGCGCCCGCTCTCGCTCGCCAGCTACGACGTGCTCCTCCGCACCGGCAACCCGCTGGTGAAGGGGTGAGATGCCAATCGGGAGATCGTGGATAGCGGATTGTGGATCGTGGATGATGAGATCTGTTCTGCTTCTTCCAGCTAAGATTCACCATAACCCAAGACTTCGAGTTCGGGGATTCCCTCGAAATCGGCGGCATTGCGGGTCAACACCCTCGCCCCATGACAGCGTGCGGTGGCTGCAATCCAGAGGTCGTTTTGCGATCTTCCGGCAAGGTCCTTTTCCCGCCGCAGGAAGGCCACGATTCGGCCATAATGCTGGGCGGTTTCCAGATCCGCGCTGACCACCCGGCGTCGCCTCAGAATCCCCAAGGATTCGTCAAAGCGCTGCTCGGACACCATGGCTGCCCCATCAAGGAACTCCCCCGCCGCGATCACCGGGACAATCAGAATTTCCGCACCGTGAGCCAGCAGTGCACGGTTCACCGGAGCATCGCGGCTGCCGCGGGCCCGGAATTCGTCGATCAGCACGGTGGTGTCGATGCAGATCATGCGGGGCGTTCCACCTCCCAGTTCGTGGTGCTGCGGCTCAGGTGGAGGATATGCTCCATCCGGTCGGCGTCGGCGTCATTGCCGATGGCTTGCCAGACGGATGCCGCGTCGGCCACCGCAGAGGCGCAAGTGCCGCTGCTGGCGGAATGGATCAGGCGTTCGATGGTCTTGGTGAAGGACTCAGACGACCGTTTCTCGCGGGCAAGCCGTTCATAAACCGAGTTTTCCACAGCGATGGTCTTGGTGCTCATGTCTGGAATTTTACATGCAGAAAACGAGTCGTCAACTAAGGCTTGTCCTTTCCGCATCTGTTTTCCTCATTCTTCTTGTGTCTTCAAGTCTTGTGTCTTCTCTTTATCTTCTGCGGCGGCGGCCTCACCCCCGCCGACTTCCAGACCGCGTTCAAGCGCCTGGAGGAACAAAGCCGGAAACTGGAGGCGGCGCAGGTTGATCCCGTGGGAGACCTTGGCGGAAAATAGCCCCGCCGTGCGACGAGCCCGGCTTCCTAGCCGCCCAGGTGTTCGCCGCCGAAACCGGCTGGCCCGAGGAACGCCTCCTCTTCATGCCGCTGGCGCGGTTGGCGCAATATCAGCACTGCCTGTTGCGCAGGAACGGGGTGCGGACGACTTGGAGCGGTGCAGGGACAGGGCAGGGCACGCTCAAGGAGCAGTTGGAGGCGCTGCGGTTGCGTGGGATGGCCGGACCGAGCCATGAGCGGGGAAATACTGCCCCACCCACTTTCGCCTTGCTTCCCGGCCAGCAATCGGTGATATTGAGCGCGAAGAAAAGGTCGCCGCTCACAAGATTTCGCGGGTCAGGCCGGGATTGGTGGGCTAAAACCCCTCCTGTGAACGGTCGCTCCAGAGAAGTATCGATCCGGGTCGCTGATCTACCAGAACAGCAACCGGTTCGATTAACAATTGTTATTGCGACATGTTCGTGAACAAGACTGTTGTGCGCCGAGCCAAGCAAGGCGCTTCTTGTCAGATGAAAGATCTGATGTTTCAAAACCTAGCCAGTAGAAACTACCGAGTGTTGCAGACATGACAGCTAACCCATTGGAACTTCGCGGGAGGCACCGCGTGAACAACATGAACCCGGAGGCCGCCTTGGAGGCCGAAGGATGGGGAAACGTCAGCCCCGTAAGTGTTGAGATGTGGAAGGAGATTCACTAACAGTATGGAGAATCCAGCACCGGAAAGCGCGATCCTGAAAGGGAAATGGCAAGCGCCGATGGTTCCACCGGGGTCGACTTTAGACCGTGGCATGTGGAAAGAGAAGCGAATCGACGACTGTCCTGAGGAGGACAGCGCCTTGAACTCGGGACGCCTGTTCCCCACGCCCGTTGAAGAGATATACCTTCAGCGGGCCAACGACTTCCAACGAAACGAAGGGGTCGCCACAAGGGATCAGGAATCAGACCCGCCAATAGTAGTCAGAGACGGTAACACCGATCACACGGCGAAGGAGCGGGCGGAGAGACAACGCGGACAAAGCACTCACGCGAGGGACAAGAATACTCCCGATCAAAGCGTGTCAAGCACCCTGTCCGCACTGAGAGCAAAGGCGGAGATAGACCCGGAGCATCGCTTCCGGGCACTGGCCCGCCTGTTGGACCGCCAGATGTTAGGTGAGGCATTCGCACGCCTGAAACGCAAAGCCGCTCCGGGAATCGACGGAGTGACCCACGCGCAGTATGCGGAGAACCTTGAGGAGCATCTGGCTGATTTGGAAACGCGCTTGAAAGCTGGGCGTTACCGCGCCATGAGCGTCAAGCGGCGGTGGATCGCCAAACCCGGCAGCAGTAAAATGCGACCGCTAGGCATCCCCGTGTTGGAAGACAAGATCGTGCAGCAAGCCGTCAAGATGATCCTGGATGCCATCTGGGAGTCGGACTTCGTCGATGAAAGCATCGGATACCGCCGTGGGATAGGGGCGCGCCAGTCCAGTCAGGACTTGGGAATCGCTCTCTATGGCGGGGAATACCGGTGGGTCGTCGAGGCCGACATCCGGGGCTTTTTCGACAACATTGGACACGGTTGGCTGGTAGAGATGCTGAAACGACGCATCGCGGATCGTTCGCTGATCCGCCTGATTGTGAAATGGTTGAAAGCCGGCGTGCTGGAAGAAGACGGTCGGACGCTGCATCCCGCAACCGGGACGCCGCAGGGCGGGGTGATCTCGCCCATCCTGGCCAACATCTATCTGCATCACGTGCAGGACCTGTGGATCAAGAAGGTGGTGACAAAACGCTGCAAGGGCCGTGTGCTCTTCCGGCGCTATGCGGATGATAGTGTGGTGTGTTTTGAAAGGGAGGACGACGCGCGGGCCTATCTGCGGGCTCTGCCGAAGCGGTTGGAGAAGTTTGGTCTTCAACTGGCGGAGGAAAAGAGTTCGTTGGTGAAATTCAATCGGTGGGAGCCGGACGACAGCGGGAAGTTCACCTTCCTTGGCTTCGACTTCCACTGGGCGAGAACCCGGCGCAATCCAAAGATTATGGTGGTCAAACGGCAGACCAACCGCAAGAAGTTCCGAGCCAGCGTGCTGGCGTTCAAGGAATGGATCAAACGGGCGCGAAGCCTGAAACTGAGGGAGTTATTGGCGGCCTTGCGGCCTAAGCTGCAGGGATACTGGAACTACTACGGCGTCCTAGGCAACTCGATGATGACGTCCAAATTCCAGTATGCGGTGCATCACTTGCTTTTCAAGTGGCTGAACCGACGCAGCCAGCGCCGCTCCATGACCTGGAGTGGCTTCACGGAGCAGTTGCCTCAATGGAAGCTCCCCCCACCACGGGTGATAGAAACCATCCCATCTAAAGCGTTGCACCGCACGCCCAAACCTGTATGATTAAATTCCAACCGACCAATCAAGGCCCGCTCTGTGTGCGCGTCCTCCGAGGAGCCCGGTGCGGTAGTTCCGCACGCCGGGATCTGCGAGGGGGGCGTCGGATAACCGGCGTCCCTACCTCAATCGACAAAGAAATGAAAGACATAACCTATCATGCCCTCTGAACTCACCTGGCGCAAAGCCATTGAAAAAGTCCTGAACAAGTCAGCCACACCGCTGCACTATAACGAGATTACCGAGCAGATCATTGCAGACGGACTTCGGCAGAGTCTCGGTGCCACTCCAGCAGCCACCGTGAGCGCCCAGATCACCGCCTCCATCAAGAAGGACGGAGCCGCGTCACCCTATACTCGCGTAGGTAAGGGAACATACACAATGGCGAAGGGACACGAACAGCCCACACTTCAACAGAAGCCTAAGCTGACGTCGGATGTGTCTGAGTCAGACGAGACAGAGGCCCAGTATGAGATTGTCACGTCATTCGGCATGTTCTGGCGGAGAGAGGCAGTTGAGTGGATTGCCACGCCTCGGCTCCTCGGGATGCAGCAGATTGGGGCGACACCGGTTGATTTTAACAAACAGTTAGGGATTTACCTACTATATGATGGCCGCGAGGTCATTTACGTTGGGCGCACGACAGATCGGCCATTGGGTAGGCGGCTTTTCGAGCACACAAGCGATCGGATGTCATCCCGTTGGGATCGCTTTTCGTGGTTCGGTCTCTTGCCTGTCTCAGAGCATGGAGCCTTGGGAGCGCTCCCCAGCACATTCGATGCCGCCAAGCTCATTCCGGCGTTAGAGGCCATCTTGATTGAGGCGCTGGAACCGCGTCAGAACCGCAAGCTCGGCGATGATCTTGCGGCGGTCGAATTCATTCAACGCATCGATCCCGAGATCGAAAAGAAGCGGGTAAAGGTGATGCTTGATGCCGTCATAAACAAACTCTAGCAGAAGAAAGTCGAACAAGTCGTCGCTGCCGACCGGCACCAGCTCCACAACGTCAACCACAACCACCCTGCCATGACCCGGCGGCAGGACATCAACGTTCTGGTCTCAGTTGACTCCACCCCCGACGCATGAGCGCCCTCACCGTCACGCTTGGAGCCGACATCACCGCCTTGCAGCGGGCGCTGGCCGGGGCCACTGAACTTGTCTCCGCATCCGCCCGCCGCATGGGGAAGCTCACGGGCGCTGGGCTGGCCGGACTTGGCAAGGGTGGCGCGGCGGCCCTTGGCAAAGGGTTTGAGGTGAGCGGGATTGCGCTCAAGGCGGGCATCGGCACGGCATTGGCAGGTGGAGCCACCGCAATGGGGGTAGGCGTGAAGGCGGTCACCTCGGCCGCCGACTTCGAGCAGTCGAAGGTAGCATTCACCACTCTGATCGGTGACGCGGCCAAGGCGGAGGAGACGCTGGCCAAACTCCGGCAACTCGGTGCCGAAACTCCCTTCGAGTTCCCCGAACTGGCGGATGCCGGCCGCAAGTTGATCGCCAGCTCAGACCTCGCCAAGGGTGCCGGGAATCTGATCGGTGCGGGTTCCCCCGTGCTCGGCGAACGGGTGGCGGAGGCGGCGCGGAAGGCGGGCGAATCCGGCACCGCCGACCTGATCGACACCACCGGCCTGCGCGACAGCATGGGCAGGTGGTCCAGTCGATCCGCGATGCCATGCCGAAACCCGAGGAAGTGAAGCAGGCAGCCAAGGCCGCGAGCAAGACCAGCGACACGGGACAAACCATCCCCGAGCAGGCAAGCCGCCTTGACCCCATCGTCACGTCGCTTGGCAAGGTCGGCGGCGGCGGCTACTCGACCGGAATGCTCGACGCCCAGCGCGAGAACAAGCGGCTGACCTCGAAACACTTCAACCGATCGAAGCCGTTGGCTTCCGCAACCCGGTGACCTTCCTGCGCTTCAAGCGGGGCGATGCGGCGAAACTGGAAGTGGCGTTCCTCACCAACGGCCTCACCCATTCGACCATCGGCGACCCGGAAACCCTCGCCATCGAGTTCGGGGTCAAGGCGGGCAATGATTTCGGCGGCGACTA
>JAPLUI010000201.1:0-657 GCA_026397725.1 Verrucomicrobiota bacterium
GGCGGTGCGGAGCTTGCCGGCGTCCGGAGCCGAGACGGTCACGCCGGTGGTGCTCCAGGTTTGCAGGGCGCTGCTGGGCTCGACGGCGAAGGTGACGCCATCGCTCCCGGCGTGGAAGGTGAGGCTCATTTGATTGCCGGCAAGCACCGGCCGGGGCATGCTGCCGCGCAGGTTCTGTTGCGGGTCGAGGTTGAGGGCGTATGCCAGCAGGAGGTTGACTCCGTCGCCATTCGGATCATCTAGCAGGTTCGCGGTGGCGGGGAAGCCATGGGCGAGCAACCAGGTGGCGACCGGAGTGAGTTCCACATGATCGGTGACCCCGAGGCGCAGGAAGCAGCGGGGACCCGTCATGGGAACCGAGGCCGTGCGGAACTTGTCGGCATCCGGGCCGGAGACGGTCACTCCGGTGGTGCTCCAGGTTTGCAGGTCGCTGCTGGCTTCGACCGTATAAGTGAGCCCTTCCCTCCCGGCGTAATGCCGGAGACTCATCCGGCCTGCGGCGCACACCGGTCTGGGCATGCTCCCGCTCAGATTCTGTTGCGGGTCGAGGTTGAGGGCGTAGGCCAGCAACAGGTTCACTCCGTCGCCGTTCGGGTCGTCCTGCGGGTTTGCATTGTGGGGCAGGCCATTCTCTATCAACCAGGTGGCGAACGGGGT
>JAPLUI010000201.1:696-3486 GCA_026397725.1 Verrucomicrobiota bacterium
AAAAACACCCCAACCCAGCAATGGCGCGTTGCCCGTGAACGATGCTCTCGTCAGACTGGTGCAGTATTCAAACGCGGATTCCCCGAGGTAGGTGAACCTGCTGGGAATCGTGACATTTGTGAGCGCGGTGCAGTAATAAAACGCGCCATCGCCGAGGCTGGTGAGGCCGCTGCCGAGCGTGACGCGAGTCAGGCTGGTGCAAAGAGCGAACGCATAGTTGCCGATGCCGGTGACGCTGGCGGGAAGCGTGATGCGCGTCAGCCTGCCGCAGGCAAAGAACGCAAAGTCCCCGATGCTGATGAGACCGTCGGACAAGGTGATGTTCGTCAGGCTGCTACAGGAATAGAACGCGAAGTCACCGATGCTGGTGACACTGCCGGGAATCATGACACTCGTCAGGTCGCTGCGGTTATAGAAGGCGAAGTCCCTGATGCCGGTGACCGGCAGGCCGTTGATGGTGGCGGGGATGGTCACCACATCGGCGGATCCAGTATAGCCGGTGATGGTGATTTTTCCATTCGATGTCGTGTAAGTGAAGGGCACCGCGGTCACAAACATCATGTCCGCACCCGGGGTCGTGCCGCCGTCGTTGGTGGCGCTAAGACGGTAATGATAGGTTTGTCCCGCCTGCAAGCCCGTGATATTCGCGCTGACATTCTGCGCCGTCGAGCCGTCAGTGGGTGAAAGCGTCACACTCGCCGTGCTGCCATAGGCCGTGGTCAGGCCGTAATCAAAGCGTGCGATGGTGGCATATCCGTTAGGATTGACCGTGCCGACGAGCGTGGCTGCGGTGACGGTGATTGCGGTGGCGGCACCGGTAGTGGCTACGGGCTGCGGGGGCACGGTGAGCGTGGCGGTGTTGGATTTCACCCCGGTGGGATTGGCCGCATTGGTGACTTTGACCCAGTAGCTGGTGGTGGCGGTGATGGCCGGGGTGGTGAACGACGCGGAGTCGGTGCCCACGGGCGCGGTGGTCGTGCCGGTGGGGCCTCGATACCATTGATAGGTCAGGGGCGCCGCGCCCACGGCGGTGACGCTGAGTGTGACCGTGGCCCCGCTGACGATGGTTTGGCTGGCGGGATGGCTGGTGATGCTGGGCGGAGTCACCCCCGCACGGACGAAGTCGCTGAGCAACACGCTATTGTCAACCAAACTCAAGGCGAGGGTTCCATAGTAGTCGGCGGTGGCAATCCGTCCGCCCACCATGTTGGAGAACGCTCCGAGGAGGGTGGCATTGGAACTCAAAATCGTGAAGACATCCGTCGGCTGAATCGCGAGCTGGAAGTTGTTGGTGAAATTGATGTCGAGCGTGCCAGCCAGCGTCAGCGGCACGGTGCCAGCCTCGCTGAGGAAATCGTATTGCGTCCCCTGGGCCAGCCCGCCGAGTTCAATCTGCAAATTCGCCAGGTCGGTCAGAGTCAAGTCGCCGCCGATGGCCAGCGAGCCGACGGCATTGCCGGGCGAAATCGTGTCGGCGATGGTGACATTGGCACCCACGGTTCCCGAGCCTTCGAGCCGCCCGCCAGCAATCTGAAGGTTGCCGAAGGACGGCCCATTCCCCGTAATGATCGTGCTGCTGTTCGCCACCAGGGTGACCCCGGAGGTCTGGGTGTAGCCGCCGGGGCCGTTCAACAACCCACCGTTGGTGGCCGCCAGCGTGCCGGTGTTGACGAAGTTGGAAGTATAAACGCTGAGGGTGCGCCCGCCAACATCGGCGTTGACCGTGCCATGGTTGATGAAGTTGAAATCGCTGTTGATATAACCATAGCCGCAGATGGTGTTGTCCTGGTTGATGAGTGTGCCGTTGTTGTTGTTGATGGCCGTGATGCGGGCGCTGTCCGCCGCCAGCCGCACCACGCCCCCGCCCGCGAGCGTGGCGTTGGCAAAGCCAGCGTCAACCCCCATCCGCGCGTTGTTCTGGTCGAGCAGGATCGTCCCGCTGTTGGTGATTGTCCCCGCCAGCCGCAGGTAGCAGTCATCCGCCACGCCGAAGACGCCCACGTTGGCCGAGTCGATCAGCGTCCCGCCGTATGCCGTGACGAGCCCGCCGGAGGAAGGCCCATCAAACACACCGCCCGTGACGACGCCGACGATGCCGAGCACGCCGCCACCGGAGGCGGTGTAGGTCCCGGTGCCGCTCGTCGGCCCGTAGAGGTAGAGGGCGCGACCCGCAACATCGGCGTTGACCGTCGCGTTGTTGACGAAGTTGAAATTGCTATTGATGTAGCCAAAGCCGCGGATGGTGTTGTTCTGGTTGGTTAGCGTGGCGTTGGAATTGTTGATCGCCCCGATGCGGGCGTCGTCCGCCGCCAGCCTTACCACACCCCCGCCCGCGAGCGTGGCATGGGCCAAACCGTTGTCCACGCCCAGCCGCGCATTGCTCTGGTCGAGCAGGATCGTCCCGCTGTTGGTGATGTTGTTCGCCCCGCCCACCAGGATCGTCCCGCTGTTGGTGATCGTCCCCGCCAGCCGCAGGTAGCAATCCGCCGCCACCCCGATCAGGCCCACGTTGGCCGAGCCGGCCAGCGTGCCGTTGACTCCCGTAACCTGCCCGCCGGAGGAAGGCCCGTTGAACACCCCACCCGTGACGGTGCCGTTGATGCCGAGGATGCCGCCGTTGGACGCCGTGTAGGTCCCGGTGCCGCTGATCGTCCCGGAGAGGTAGAGATACCGGCCGCCAACATCGGCATCGACCAACGCGTTGTTGACGAAGTAAAAGCCGCTGTTGATATAACCAAACCCGCGGATGGAGTTGTCCTGGTTGGTCAGCGTGGCGTTGGAATTGATGAC
>JAPLUI010000169.1 GCA_026397725.1 Verrucomicrobiota bacterium
AACATGCGCGTGCGCGCGTGCGAGTCAAGAATTATTTATTGCGCACATGAAATATATTTCGAACCGGCAGAATCGTTGGAAAATCAACGGATTCCGAATTCAGCGGCCTCCGGCCGCGGGGCCTATGTCCAGAGATCTGATGCCTCAAGAAACCGGAATCACAGCAAAGCGGATTCAAGCCCGTTCCACGGTTTTCCATCAATCCACGGGCGCGGGGATATGGATGCACTCGAAAGATCCGGGCCGGCCAGGTTCGCCAATGATTCGCCGCAGGATGGGTGCAACAGCTTCCTGTGCCGCCGGATCACGCGCACTCGCCGCGATGCGCTTTCTTGTGGCGTTCGTTGCCGCCACGGTGGGGAGTAAACGCGTGGTGCGATATTCAATGATTTCGAAAATTGCGGACGCGGCGGACGGGGTGAAGCTCCCCTTGAAAAGTTCATCAATGAAAAGCCAGCCGGGCCGCTTGTAATCCGCCAGCCATGCCGCAGTACGGGAGGGATCACCATAGGCCACCGCCGCTTCCCTCGCTAGCGTTTCGCTGTTCATCCATGCCGTCCGCACGCCATCCTCAATCACGCGCCGCGCCAAGTGCCAAAGCATGGTCGTTTTGAATCCCCCGGTGGGGCCATGAAGCAGCAAGCCGGATTGCAAGCCGGATGGCCGCCAGTGCATCACGCACCGCAGGATGGCGGGCGGGACTTTCGAGCGCATGGCCGCTTGATAATCTGGGTGACGGTAAAGCGGCGGGCAATCCGCCTCAAACCTCGCCAACCGCGCCGCCCGCTTCCGCCGTGCCTCCGCTTCCGCAAGCTCCCGGTTGCGCGTCTCGGCTTCCTCGGTGGGTTCCCATGGGGCAACCGATCCGCCCTGGTCAACCGCTCCGCCCGTGACGCGCTCAGAATCGCCCGCAGCGCGTCCGGAACTTCCATCCCGTCGGCTCGGGGAGGAAGTCGAAAAGCTCGCGAAACCTCCGCCAGGCTTTCTTCCGCATTCGATAGATTTCGGCTTGGCCACGCGCCTTGAAACGCTCCGGGAATGCGTGAAGGGCGAACATGTGACAGTGAAGGCAACGCATCACGCCAAGCCATTCAAGCCATGCCCTCCGATCTTCCGTTTTGTCGCCGTTCTTACGCGGCTCGGGGATGTTCGCCGGCCGGTTCGCCTTCACCCATTGCCGGAAGTAGTCGGCAATCGCCTTGTCGGTGAAGCTCGCCCATTGGATTTGAAAAATCCCTTCCTCCGTGCCGCCCGCCCATTGGATAGATGAGGGGCCGTTTTCCGCATGGCCGCGTTCCGCAATCTGCCCCGCCCGCACCCGCTTCGCATAGTCCCGGATCAAGTCACAGTCGAAATCATACCCGCGCTCGAACGGGACTAGACTACAGGTTTCAACGTCGCTTCGGATATGCGCCCGCTCCCGCCGCTCGGCTTCCGTTAGGGACTGCCACGGGGCATCCGGGAAACTCCCCGTGATGGCCGGCGCTTCCGGGTGCCGATAGTTCGCCGCCTCGGGATCATCGCTTTGCGTTTCCTCGCCCGGCTCGAAAAAGAAGCCACGCAAGAAAACCTCGGAAGCGTAGGGCATCGCCTCTTGCACGCGCCGCAAGTCACCATCCAAGGCCGGATCACTCGCCCAGAATCCGCCGCTCCGGTGGAAAGCAAGGCATCGCTCCCGCAGATTGCGAAACCATGCGCTTTCCCGCGCATACTCCCACAGGAAGCCGGCCGGAAGTTCCTCCGTCGGCACGTTGGAAAAGTCCCATTCCGCCGGGTCAAGTCCGCCTTTCGCGCTCATGCTTCCGTTTCGGTTAGATTGAGATTGCCACCGTCCATGGTCACTTGGCGGATGGTTTCGGCATCGTCGCCGGGTGGACTTTCAGGCCGCAGGCCGTGGCAAGCTGCCGCTGCCGCAAGTCGAACGTGTGAAGCGAGTCCGCGCCTATCAGCAAGGCCGATGCGGTTTGCAGGATGTCCAAGGAACGCGTCGGAATGGATGGCGTGTGCCGTTCCGATAGCTCACGGGCGATGCGGTAAAGCTCGGCCTGCGGAGTGTCCCGCCGGGCAAGGATGCCGTCCGCAAGGTCCGCTTCGATCTGCCGGAAAGCCGCGTCATGCTTCGCCCGCGTGATGGCACGTTCCCGCAACGCCCGCCGGATCGTGTTGGCAACTTCAAGCTCGGCAAGCAGGGTGAAGGGGATGCTTTCCCGGAAACGCGCCGCCAGCCGCGCCGCGTGTGGGTGGAAAAAGTCACCCGGCAGCAGCAGGGCAAGCAAGAAACTCGAATCGCAGTAGGTCATGCGCCGCGCTCTTGGGAAAGCAGGGTGACGGCACTACGCGCCAGCTTCCCGTCCGCCGGGGCGGGCTTGCCGAAACGCGCCCGGAAGTCGGGCCGCGCCGGGGCCGCGGGCTGTTCCGGGACCAGCCGCGCAATCACCTTGCGCCGCATGGTCACTGCCACTTGTTCGCCGTCCGCAATCCACGCCATCACGCGGGGGAAGTTTTGCCGCAGGTCTCTTACGCTTGCCGTTTTCATTGGTTCACCGCAATGTTTCACGGATGGTTGCCCGTGTCAATCCCGGTTGCCCGTGTCAACCCGCCGCCCTCACGCCTCGGGACCGTCGGTGAAGCTCGGGACTTTCTCGACCTCGCGCCGCAAGGTTTCGAGTTCGTGGTGGGTGTGGCGGTCATGCACGGCTGTTTTATGGCCGGAAAGTTTCATGCGGACTTCGCGCGTGATTCCCTGGTTCGCCTGCTCTGAAATCGCCGTGTGTCGCAGGCTGTGAAAGCTCAGTTCCATGAAGCGCCGCGCCCCCCGCCCTTGATCGCCTCGCCCTCGCCCTCGGTGCGGATTCCCGCCCGGTGCATGATCTCGCGAAATTCCCGACTCAATCCCCGCGCCCCGCTTACCGCCCGCCCGCGCAGCCTCGGGAAAAGCGGTGCTTTCGGATCATCGCCGGCCGGGAGGCTCAGTACGTATGCCGCAACGTCCGGGTGCATGGGATATTCCTCGGGCTTGCGCCGCGCCCCGCGTGAGGTTTTCGCCGGATAGAAAATGAGTGACTGCCGCCCCGCTTCGATGTTCGCCCAGGTCAGCCGGGAGGCATCGCCAAGCCGCAGGCCGTGGCACGCGCCAATCAGGATCATTCCCCGCCATTCCGTATCCGCCGCCAGCAAGGCCGCAATTTGCTCCCGCGTGAACGTCTCTCGCTGGCCCTGCTCCGCCGGCAGCATATCGACGGCTTCCGCCGGGTTGGTGAAAATCAAGCCTTGCCGCCTCGCCGCGTTCAAAACAACCCGCAGGATTTTCACCGCCTGATTTGCCGACGTTGGGTGAAGGCCTCGCTTGATGCATCCATCCCGCCAGCGGAACACGTCCGCCGCCGTCACGGTGCCAAGGTTCTTTTCCGCCCGCGCCGGGCCGATGGCCGCCAGAAACTCCCGGACGATTTGCGCATACCGCGCCGCCGTTGCGGGTGCCTTGGAAACCGCCTTGGATTCCGCCCATTCAGTCAGGAACGGGCCAGCCGTCACAGTGGGGGCCGCTTCCACTCCGACAATCTCGCCAATCAGGTTCAAGATTTTCCGTGAAGCATCCGAGTGTGCAACACGTATGGTGTTGCCTATGGTGTTGCCTGACAGAGAGTCATTCTGCGTCGCGGACAGCCAGCAGCCGCCGCCACCTCCTCTCGTCGGGTCGACATACGCCGCCTTGTGCCACTCGTCTTCACCGGGAAGATAAACCTGGGCCGTAGCGCGTGATCGGGAGCCCGTAGGGGTCCGTCTTGGCCACCGCGTTGAGGAACTCGGCGTATTGGCTGATGGTCGTCTCGTTCATGGAGATGCGATAGGCGTAGCCCACCGAACCGCAGCCAGAGCCACCCGCCGAATTGCCGGGATTCCCGTCCTTCTCTCCACGGCGTCCCGCCCACTGCCTCACCCCATGCTCACCGGCACCATCCGCTCCCAAATCGACGCCCTCTGGAATGCCTTCTGGACCGGCGGCATCTTCAATCCCCTCGAAGTCATCAAGCAGATCACCTGCCTGCTTTTCCTGAACCGCCTGGATGACCTCTACACCCTGGATGAAACAAGTCCGTCCGCCTCAAGAAACCGATGGAGCGCCGCGTCTTCCCTGCGGGCAAGGACGCGAAGAAGCGCCCTTACGAAGACCTGCGCTGGTCGCGCTTCAAGCACCTCGCGCCTAAAGCCATGTTATCCCGTAAGTTTCCCCCATGAGCGTGACCTTGACCATCGACGAAGCCCTGCTGCGCGAAGCTGAGAAGGCTACCCACATTCACGACTGGCCCACCCTGGTCACCACCGGGCTGCAAGCCCTCTGCCAAGTCAGTCAGTCCGTCGTCGCTGCTGGCGGCGTCCGCGACTTTTGATTTCGATGCTGCACTCGCCACCGCCGCGGCACTTCCCGACCTGACCGATGACGAGTTTGATCAGTTCGGGAAAGAAATGAATCGCCCGCTTCCTCCCGCCTGGAACTCATGTGATTGATTGCCGATCGCACCGTCCTCATCGACATGTGGCGGCTGCGCCGGCCGCCTCAGCGTCTGGCCGGACTCCGTCCGCATCTTACCGCTCCCGTGCTGGCGTGGCAGGTGGTCTTGGAGTTCGTGCGCGGTGCTTACTTCAGGGGCATGACCGACTTCGCCAGTCGTCAGTTCCTCGCCGGCTACGCCGTGCTGCCCATCACTGAATCACATGCCTGAAATCCGCAGTTCTCATTTCTGTACCTTATGAGGTCGGGAAAATATTCGTACGCCGTTTCAGCCCCGATTCCCCCGCAACCCAGCCCTCCGGGCCGGCCACCGGCTCTTTCACCGGCTCTTTCACCGGCTCTTTCACCGGCTCTTTCACCGGCTCTTTCACCGGCTCTTTCACCGGCTCTTTCACCGGCTCTTTCACCGGCTCTTTCCCCGGCCCTTTCACCCCTTCGTTTTCTTTCCGTCGACCTGCCCGGAGACGAACGATGGCCAAGGCAGGAAAATCCACCTTTCCGGCCGTGGTCGCGGGTTGGGATTGCCAATTTGTTGGAAATTTCCGTAACCTCGGCCCGTGCTTCCGTCAGGAACTATTGTGAATCCGAAAATCTGCCCCGACTGCCAGCATCCCATCCCAGCCCAGGCGCCGGGTGGGTTTTGTCCGGCCTGTGTGCTGCGCGACGCCGATGAACCGCCGCCGCCGGGCCGCGCGGCACCGGCGCTGGCTGAGGTCGCCGCCGCCTTTCCGCAATTTGAAATCCTCTCGCTCATCGGCCAAGGCGGAATGGGCTCGGTGTTCAAGGTGCGCCAACCGGAACTCGACCGGTTGGTGGCTCTGAAAATCCTCTGCCCGGAGTTGGGCCGCGATCCGGCCTTTGCCGAACGCTTCGCCCGCGAGGCCCGTGTGCTGGCCAAACTCAACCATCCGAACATCGTCACCGTCTTCGAGCACGGCGCAAGCGGCGGCTTTTTCTATCTGCTCATGCAATATGTGGACGGCGTGAACCTCCGCCAGGCGATGCGTGCGGGCCGCTTCACGCCGGAACAAGCGTTGGCCGTCGTCCCCGGCATCTGCGATGCGCTCCAAGCCGCCCACGCCCAAGGCGTCTGGCACCGCGACATCAAGCCGGAAAATATCCTGCTCGATGCGCAAGGCACGGTGAAAATCGTCGATTTCGGCATCGCCCGGCTTGTCGGCGACCCGGCGCGGGAGTTCACCCTCACCCGCACCGGTGCCGCCCTCGGCAGCGCGCCCTACATGGCGCCCGAGCAGCACGAAAAGCCGCACGAGGTCGATCACCGCGCGGACATCTACAGCCTCGGCGTGGTGATCTACGAAATGCTCACCGGCGAACTGCCGTTAGGCCGTTTCCCCGCGCCGAGCCAACGTGCTGCGGTGAGTGCCCGCATCGATGAGATCGTGTTCCAGACCCTGGAAAAAGAGCGCGAACTGCGCCAGCAAAGCGCCAACGAGGTGAAGACGGATGTGCATCGGGCGATGCGACCGGAGGTGGGCGTGCCCGGGCCTTGTTCCGCGCCGGCCCCAACTTCCGTGGGAAGCTTGGGACTGGAGAGTGCGTTCCGCACGGTTGCATGGTCGGTGGGGCTGTGGATCGGAGGAATTGCCGCGCTCGTTGCAGGAGTATTCACTTCACCCTTGCTGCTCGGACTCGGATGTGTGGCCGCGGTGCTGGGATTGGCTGGCAGTGGATGGACGCTCCTGAGAATCCGGAGAGGATTGCATCCCAAGGCTCACCGAATGCCGCTCCTGATCATCGTCTATTGGCCGGTGGTGGCGGCCCTTTCGTGGGCTTCAGTGATCGCATGGTTTTCCGTCCTCAAGCGCCCACCGGATATCCATCCATCGCTGGCAAGTGCTTTGTACGGTTATGCGCTCGTGGCCATCACCGCGCCCCTGCTGGCTGCCCGGATGCTATGGAAGGTCTTCTGCGCCGATCCTTCGCCGGCTCCCAGGCATCTGCGCGAGTGGGGCCAGGTGGCGCTGGCATGCGTGCTGGCCGCGGGTGCGGTGGGCTTGGCCAAGTTCGTGATTCAGCGTGAAACGGACTATCTTTCCTACAAGGCCGAGTTCATCCAAATTTATGGTGATATCCAACAACCGGAAGAACCCGATTTGGCGCGTGTCCGCGATGCCGTCGATCAAGCGCTCGGCGAGCACCGCGCGAACTACCGCATTCATGTTTATGGTTCTCAAGGGCCTACCTCACCATGGCGGTTTACCGGTTCCCCATCCCCCTATGTCGTGCTTGAATGTCGCTCCTTGGGAAACGATGCGAGTCAGTACCATTTTAATCAATTCGCGAAACGCCTCCGTGCCAGCTTGCCAAATCGGATAGAGATCAACTCCGGTGCCGGAGGTGTGAGCGGTACCGCCGATCCCGATGCACCGCCATCAATTCAGCAAGGCTATCGTCACGTCCGGTGGAAGAATGTCATCCTGCTGCTGCTCCCGGTCGCCGTGGTTCTGCTTGTCACTGCCATTGCCCGTCCGTTGCTGTGGCTGCCGGCCGTCCTCGCGCTGTTGTCATCGGCCGCCTTCGAGAGGTCCGCTTGGCCTGGATCTCCCGAGGACCTCCCCCCATCGATTGAAGGCCTGCAACCGCTGCCGCCCCTGCCTGCACCGGAGTACGATTTCTCCACGACGCGTGACGCGGTGGAATCCCTGATCAAGGCGGCGAAACAGCAGGATGTGGAAGGCTTCAAGCGCGGGATCTCCGCCAAGTTGTTAGAAAAGTCGCTCGCCGAAGATCCTGACCTGGCCGAACCCATGCGGGACTGGGGGAAGCTGTCGTATCGTGCCCAGCTTTCCCGAAACGGGGACGCTGCCATGGTTCGTCTCATCAACAATGTGACAAAATACACCTGTGAATTTCCCATGGTCCGGGAGAATGCAGAGTGGAAAATCGACTTGCCCAAGCCCGTGGCCACTGCGCCACAGTCCACCCCAACCGCGATCCCGCCCGGAGTACCGCAGATCAACCCGCCCGCGCCCCCGAAGCTGACCGCAGAGGAAGTCTTCCGCAAGATGGTCGCCGCCGCCAACGCCTCGGATGGCGAGGAATTCGTGAAACATGCATCCAAATCCACGAGTGTGATTTCGTTGGGAAGTCCGCCTCCCGTAGCCAGCCGCATGGCACCGTTTTTCGGCGAAATCCTGCTGCTAAAGCCACTGCCCCCACGGCACAATGATCGCACGGACTCCGCCCGGCTCATCGCCCGGATGAAGGCCAAGGACGCCAGCATCATTTACCGGGAATTCCAATTCACCATCCAGGGTGGCCAATGGAAATTTCTAACTGATGGATTGCCGCAATACCGCGCGTCTTGCCGCATTGAATTCCATCCTGATCAGGGCAAGGCCGAGTCGATCCTCAAGCTTCATCTTGGAGAGATCCCGTTCACCCCCGTCGCCGGAGCGGACGGACAATTCGACATCGGTGGTGAGGAATTCAGCGCGGACGCTGCCGTGCAAATAGCAGACCGCAACGCCAACCAACTCCTCGAATCCCTGAAAAAAGCGGGCCTGGACCCGTTCTTCAAAATCATCCAGCACGCGAAAACGCCCGATACGCCGTGGCTTGGCGAAGACCCATCGCCAGCGGAAAAACCCACTCCATGACCGACTCCCCCGTCTTCCATCCCACCCGCTGGACGCTGGTCCTTCGCGCGACCGGCAAGAGCGACGAGGCTGCCGTCGCGCTGTCCGACCTGTGCGCGGCCTACTACGCCCCGGTTGTCGCCTTCCTGCGCCGCGAGGGCCGGGATGAGGACGCAGCACGCGAGCTGGCCCATGCGTTTTTCGAGCACCTCTTGTCCGGCGGCGTGGGCCGTCCGGAGCCGGCACGCGGGCGCTTCCGCAGCTATTTGTTAGGAGCCTTGAAACACTTCCTCTCCAACCACCGCGCCGCCAATCTCACCGCCAAACGCGGGAGCGGGGCCGAGCACATTGCGCTGGTCACCGAGACCGACACCGCACCCGGCTTGCCGCTGCCCGCCGCGCCGGAGCCGCCGCCGGAGGATATCTTCGATCGCGAGTGGGCCTTCACCCTCATCGCCCGCGCCTTGGCGGCGCTGGAGGTGGTGCATACGGAACAGCCGGAGTATTTCGCCGCCCTCAAACCCTGGCTCGGCGGCGGTGGCGAGCGCCCACAAGCGGAGGTCGCCGAGCAACTCGGGCTGAGCGTGACCGCCGTGAAAGTCGCCATCCACCGCTTGCGGACGCGGTTTCGCGAACTCATCCGCAGTGAGATCGCCGCCACCGTTCACGATGCGGCGGAGGCCGCTGATGAACTCCATCACCTGATCGAGATCGCGGCCAGGGGGTAGGGCGTGGCATCCGGAGCGATATGAGCTTTGATTCTGAACCGGGAGGGCTTGCCTCGTGCCTCGCTCAGCCCCAGCTACAAGCCTTAATCCCTCCGGGATGAAGCCGCTCCGCTTGGTTGCTCGCCACTCCTATGAGGTTAGCCTTGGATGGGAATGAAGACCACGGCTACGCCCCGGACTGCCAGGCGACGGTGAAGGGGTTTCCCGGCGAGTGGGTGCTTGGGCATGGGGGCGCCTGGAAATTTTGCGAGGGTTGAAAAATTTCCGAAAAGAATTCTCGACAAGCCGGCCCGGTTGGTTCTCCCTGTCGGTGAGAACTCAACCCGATTATGGAGTCATCAACCACACCGAGTCACACGAGCCAAGTTCCCGCGGTCGCGCCACCAAGCATTGATTTGTCCCGCCTCACCCGGGTGATCGAGCAGTTCAAGGGCAAGCAGGGGGCGCTCATTCCGATTCTGCAGCGGACGCAGGATTTGTATGGGTATTTGCCGAAGGAGGCGATTGTGTTCATCGCCAGGCACACGCGCATTCCGTTGAGCCGGATTCATGGGGTGGCGACGTTTTACTCGCAATTCCATTTGGCGCGGCGCGGGCGCAATCGGGTGCGTGTCTGCGACGGCACCGCCTGCCATGTGCGCGGCTCGGGCAAGAACCTTGATGCGCTCCAACTCGCCGTCGGCATTGCGCCCGGGGAAACCACGGCGGATTACGCGCTCACGCTGGAGGTGGTTTATTGTCTTGGGTCGTGCGGCATCGCTCCGGTTGCGTTGGTCAACGACAAGGTATGTGCCCGGCTCAACGCGGGTGCGTTGGTCCAGCGTGTGAAGGCACTTGTCTGATTCAACGAAAACTGCGCCATGAACCGACTCCAATCCATTCAGGACCTGCCGCCGCTGCGCGAATCCATCCAGCAAGCGCTTGCCGCCCGCGCCCGGAGCGGGCCGGTGATTTATGTGGGCATGGGCACCTGCGGCATCGCAGCCGGGGCACGCGAAACACTGCAGGCCATCGAACAGGAAATCGCCAAGCACCACATTCCCGCCCAGATCGTCAGCGTCGGCTGTATCGGCATGTGTGCCAAGGAACCGCTGGTGGACATCCAGCTCAACGGCGGCTCGCACGTTCTTTATGCCAACATCCAGCCCGAGATGGTCGCCCGCCTGATCGGGGAGCATGTCATCAATCAACAGCCGGTGCGCGAATGGCTGATTTGCCGCATGGCCGACGGCGATGTTCCCGACGACGAACCGCAGGCAATTCAAAATCTGCCGCAATTCCGCGATTTGCCGTTCACCGGCAAGCAGGTCCGCATCGCGCTCGGCAACTGCGGGCTGATCGACCCGACCCGGATCGAGGACTACATCGCCCGTGACGGTTACCGCGGGCTGGGGCGGGTGCTCGGCTCATGGTCGCCGGAAGAAGTGATCAAGGAGATCAAGGAAAGCGGGTTGCGCGGCCGTGGCGGCGGCGGGTTTTCCACCGGCACCAAATGGGAGCTTTGCCGCAAAGCACCCGGCGACACGAAATATGTCATCTGCAACGCGGACGAGGGCGACCCCGGCGCGTTCATGGACCGCTCGATTCTGGAAAGCGATCCGCACGCGGTGCTCGAAGGCATGGCCATTGCCGGCTACGCGATGGGGGCACGCGAAGGCATCATCTACTGCCGCGAGGAATATCCGCTCGCCATCGACCGGCTGGAAGCCGCCATCGAACAGGCTTGCGAACTCGGGTTGTTAGGAGATGGCATTCTCGGTACGAATTTCGGATTTGATATCACGCTCAAGGGTGGGGCTGGGGCGTTTGTCTGCGGTGAGGAAACCGCGCTCATCGCGTCCATCGAAGGCCGGCGCGGCGAACCGCGGCCGCGGCCGCCGTTTCCCGCCGTGAGCGGGTTGTGGGGCAAGCCGAGCAACATCAACAACGTGAAGAGTTATGCCATGTCGCCGCGCATCGTCCTGCGGGGCGCGGCGTGGTTCAAGAATATCGGCAGTGCCAAGTCGCCCGGCACGGCGATCTTCGCGCTGACCGGCAAAGTCAACAACACCGGCCTGATCGAAGTGCCGATGGGCATTCCGCTCGGAGATATCATTTTCGATGTGGGTGGCGGCATCCCCGAAGGACGCACGTTCAAGGCCGTGCAAACCGGTGGCCCGCTCGGCGGCTGCCTGCCGGCGTCGTCGCTCAACACCCCGGTGGATTTCGATTCGCTCCAGGAAGCCGGCGCGGTCATGGGCAGCGGCGGCATGATCGTCGTGGACGACGACACCTGCATGGTCGAGTTGGCGAAGTATTTCCTGACCTTTGCCACCGCCGAGTCGTGCGGCAAGTGCGTGCCGTGCCGCATCGGCGGCCAGCGCTTGCTGGAAATCCTTACGCGCATCACCGAAGGCGGCGGCACCCGCCAGGATTTGGCAACCATCCGCGAACTCTCCGCGCACATGACCAGTTCGTCATTGTGCGGTCTGGGCCAGCGCACAGCCGGGCCGGTGATGTCGGTGCTGCGGTTCTTCGAAGATGAAGTGCTTGCCCACATTGACAACCAGATCTGTCCGGCCGGCCAGTGCAAGAAGCTGGTGCGTGCCAAGTGTATCAACACCTGCCCTGCCGGGGTGGACACCCCCGCCTATCTCGCGTTGATCGCACAAGGCCGCTATGCCGAGGGTCTGGCCATTCACCGCGAACGCAATCCGTTCCCGATCATCTGCGGCCGCGCGTGTCCGGCGTTTTGTGAAACGAAATGCCGCCGCGCCGAGTTGGATGAACCCATCGCCATCCGCCTGACCAAACGTTTCATGGCCGAACACGAAAGCGAAGCGCCGTGGACGCCCGAACCGCTCGGCTCGCCGGAACAGCGCCGCGTTGCCTCCGGAAAAAAGGTCGCCGTCATCGGTGCCGGTCCGGCGGGTCTAACAGCAGCGGTGCGGCTGGCGCAACTTGGTTACGGCGTCACCGTGTTTGAGAAACTCCCGATGCCCGGCGGCATGATGAGCTGGGCGATTCCGGAATACCGCATGCCGCGCCAACCGCTGTTCCTGGAAATCGATTATATCAAACGCGCCGGCGTGGAGATCCGTTGCAACCAAGCGCTCGGCAAGGATTTCACCCTCGAAGAATTGCTAGGCGTGCATGGCTTCACCTCCGTGGTGCTTGCCATCGGCGCCCATCGCAGCCGCCAGATGGGCATCCCCGGCGAGGAAAAATCCGGCGTCATCAACGGCATTGACTTTCTCCGCGAAGTCGCCCGCGAATCCTGCGAGCGGGCGTTCGATAACCAATCGACGGCGGACATCCCCGAGATGCGCGGCAAGCGCGTCGGCATCGTCGGCGGCGGCGACGTGGCGATCGATGCCGCCCGGGTCGCGCTGCGGCTTGGCGCCAAGGAAGTCCACGTCATGTATCGCCGCACCGGTGATGACATGCCGGCCACCCACCTGCCGGAGGAAATCGAAGGCGCACTCCACGAAGGCGTCCGTTTCCACACGCTGGTCAATCCCGTCGAGGTGCTTGGCAACGGCAGCGTCACCGGCGTCCGCCTGGTGCGCCAGCGGCTCGCCGATTTTGACGACACCGCCCGCCGCAAACCCGTCGCGATGGAAGCGGAAAGTTTCACCCTGCCGCTGGATTTCCTCATCCCCGCCATCGGCCAGATGCCGGACCTGTCGTGGATGCAACACGATCAGATTAACGTCACCCGGAGCCGCACGTTCGTCGTCAACGAGGCATTCGTCACCAGCCGTCCGGGGGTGTTTGCCGCCGGCGACGCGGTGAGCGGCCCGGCGACCATCGTGCAAGCCATCGCGCAAGGCAATCTCGTCGCCGTCGCCGTGGATGAATGGTTGCGCACCGGCCAGACCCCGAAGCCGCGCTTTGTCACACCGCGCCACGACATCGCGTCAATGCACAATCTCGACGACTTCGCCACCGCGCATCGGCCGGCCACCCCGAAGCTGGATCTCGCGCAGCGCGAAGGGAATTTCAACGAGGTCGAACTCGGTTTGGGTGAAGCCGCCGCGCAGGCGGAAGCCAAGCGCTGTTTGCGCTGTGACCTCGAATGGCTGGAGCGGATCGGCATGCCGCGCCCGACCGCCGCCGCCGCCGAATTCGCCGCCGCATCCAAGGAGAAGCCATGAACGAACCCACTCCTGTCAATCTAACGATCAATGACCAACCGGTGCAGGCCCGCGCCGGGCAGACGGTTTATGAAGCCGCCGCCGCCGCCGGTATCAAGATTCCGGTGTTATGTCATCACCCGCGGCTCAAGCCCCATGGTGCTTGCAGGATTTGCCTGGTCGAAATCGAGAAACAACGCGGACTGCATCCGTCCTGCACGTTTCCCGTCACCGAAGGCATGGTCGTGCGCACCGACACGCCCGCCGTGGTCGCGTCGCGCAAGGCGTCGTTGCACCTGATCTTTTCGGAGCGGACGCATTACTGCATGTTCTGCCCGGCCAGCGGCACCGGCGAAACCACCGATTGCGAATTGCAGAGACTTGGCTACGAGCACGGGCTCAACTGCTGGACCTACGCCCCGGACTTCAACAAGCAATGGCCGGTGGACGCCTCGCGAACCTATTTCGTGATGGACCATGGCCGCTGCATTCTGTGCCGCCGCTGCGTGCGTGCCTGCGAGGAAATCGCTGCCAACCACACGCTCGGCCTCACCCATCGTGGCGCCCAAACGATGATTTGCGCCGACGATGATACCCCGTTCGGCGATTCCACCTGTGTCTCATGTGGCACTTGTTTGCAGGTCTGTCCGACCGGCGCGCTGCACGACCGCCACAGCGCATATCTCGGCCACTCGACCCAGGTCACCCGCACCGCCGCCACCTGCGTCGGTTGCGCGATGGGCTGCGGCATCCAGGCCATCACCCGCGATAACCACCTGCTGCGCGTCGAAGGCGATTGGGATGCGCCCAATGGCGGGCTGCTGTGCGCGGCGGGCCGCTTCGAGGTCGTTAAACCGAAACCGGCGCGCATCATGCGGCCGCTCGTCAGGCGCGGCGGCGAATTGGTGGAGGCAAGCTGGGATGACGCCTTGGCCCAAGTCGCGGCAAAATTCGGCGACGCGCGGATGGTTGGCGGGCTGGTTTCGCCACGCCTGACATCCGAATCGCTCGCGGCCTTCGAGTGTTTCTTCCACGATGTTTTGGAAAGCAGCGAGGTCGCCCTGTTGCAGGGCGATGTGCCGCCGCTCGACCTCGGCACGATGGCGACGTTGCGCGATGTCGCGGACTCCGATTGCATCGCGCTCATCGGCGGCAATCCCGGTGCATACCAAAAGGTCCTCCGCCAGTTGATCCACCGTGCGCTCGATAACGGCGCCCGCCTCCTCATCGTCAACGACGAATCCACCGGCCTCGACCCGTGGGCCGATTTATACCTCGAACTCGAAGATATATCATTCCACGCCGCCTCGCCATTTGAGAAATTGAGAACCACCTATCACCTGCGCGTCAGCGGCGTGCAGCAGTTGCGCAAGGCCATCGCCCCGGCGCAACGGCCCGTGCTGCTCTACGGCTCGGGCCTGAGCAGCACCGTCTATGCCGCCCTGCGCTCACTGCCCGACAAGACGCGCTTCCTGCCGCTCGTCAATGGTTCCAATGCCGTCGGCGCCGCCCGCCTCGGGCTGGAGGCCCGCCCGGTGCGCGGCGACGCGCTCTACGTCTTGTTAGGAGATGATTCGCCCAACGGTCAGGCGCCGCCGCAGAGTGAATTCACCGTGGTGCAGGCTGCCTGCCGCTCGTCGTGGACCGATGCGGCGGACGTGGTGTTGCCATCGCCGACGTGGGCCGAGCAAAGCGGCCATGTGGTCAACCTCGAAGGCCGGCGGCTGCCCGTCGTGCAATTGTTGCAAGCGCCACCGGCGGTGCAACCGCACTGGCAGACGTTGGTGAAACTCGCGGAGCGGATGGGCGAAACATTGTCACCCGAAGCGTTCGCACAACTCGCCGGACCGGAATAACGAAAGGATTTGCCATGTCGAACAAAGCTACTATCGCGAGTGACTGGCTGGCCGGCTGTGCCGGTTGTCACATGTCACTCCTGGACATTGACGAGCGCATTGCCACGCTGTTGGAAGTCGCCTCGCTGCACGCCACGCCGATCACCGATTTGAAACATCCGCCCGCCAGCGGCGTGGACGTCGGCATCCTCGAAGGTTGCGTCAACAATTCCACCGGCGAGCGGGTCGCCCGGCAAATGCGGGCCCGCTGCAATGTGCTGGTGGCGCTCGGCGACTGCGCGGTGTTCGGCGGGGTGCCGGCCATGCGCAACGGCGCCTGCATGCGCGACGCACTGCAGCGCGCCTACGTCGAAACCGAAAGCACCGCCGAAGGCCGCGTGCCGAACGACCCCGAACTCGCCACCATGCAGGACGCGCGGCCGCTCGACCAAGTCGTCAAAGTGGATGTTTACCTGCCCGGCTGTCCGCCGCCGCCCGACGCCATCTTTTTCGCGCTCACCGAATTGGCGGCGGGCCGCATCCCGGAATTCACCGGCAAAAACCTCGACTGGCACTAACAAGATCATGGGAAGAACCATCACCATCGAACCGGTAACGCGTATCGAAGGCCACGCGAAAGTCACCATCCGCCTGGACGACGCCGGCAACGTCGAGCAGGCCCGCTTCCACGTGAACGAATTCCGCGGCTTCGAGAAATTCTGTGAGGGCCGCATGTTTTACGAGATGCCGCTCATCACCGAGCGCATCTGCGGCATCTGCCCGGTCAGCCATCACCTCGTTTCGGCCAAGGCCTGCGACGCCATCCTCGGCGTCGAGCCACCGCGGCCCGGAAAAATGCTGCGCGAGTTGATGCACATGGGCCAAACGATCCAGTCGCACTCGATGCACTTCTTCGAGCTGGCGGGACCGGATCTGATCCTCGGCTTCGATGCCGACCCCGCGATCCGCAATGTCGTCGGGCTGTTCCAGGCCGATCCCAAACTCACGCTCAAAGCCATCGAACTGAGGAAATTCGGCCAGCAAATCATCGAGCGGCTCGGCGAACGGCGCGTGCATCCCAACTTTGCCGTGCCCGGCGGCGTCAACCAGACCTTGTCCGCCGCCAATCGCGACGCGACGCTCGCCAGCATCGATACCATGATCGGCTATGCCCGGGACGGCCTCGCCCTGATGAAATCCTGGATGGTCGCCCACGCCGAGGAAATGCAAACCTTCGCCTCGTTCCCAACCGGCTACCTCGGCATGGTCAGCGACGACAACGCGCTCGCGCTCTACGACGGCGCACTGCGCATGGTGGATGCCCAACGGCAACCCATCGGACGCTTCGATGGCCGCGATTACCTCGACCACATCTCGGAACATGTCGAAAACTGGAGTTATCTGAAATTCCCGTATTACCGGAAACTCGGCTGGCCCGCCGGCACCTATCGCGTCGGCCCGCTCGGCCGCCTCAATGCCGCCGACAAAATCTCCACCCCGCTGGCCCAACAGGAATTCGAGTTCTTCCGCACTTTGTGCAACGGCCATACCGTCGAAGGCTCGCTCTATTATCATTTCACCCGGCTCATCGAAAACCTCTATGCCATCGAGCGCGCCCGCCAGTTGCTGGAAGACCCCGACATCCTCTCCACCGACATCCGCACCAACGCCCTGCCATCTAACAGCGAAGGCGTCGGCGTCATCGAAGCGCCCCGCGGCACCCTCTGGCACCACTACTGGGTGGACGAGCACGGCCGCCTCGAAAAGGTCAACCTCATCGTCGCCACCGGCAACAACAACTATGCCATGAGCCGCGCCGTCGAGGAAGTCGCCAAACAATACGTCCACGGCGACACCCTCACCGAAGGCGCCCTCAACCGCGTCGAAGCCGCCATCCGCGCCTACGACCCCTGCTTGAGCTGCTCCACCCATGCCTTCGGCCAAATGCCGCTGGTGATCGACATCGTCGCCCCTGACGGTTCGCTCGTCAACCAGGTCGCACGGCGTTGACATCGCCCATGTACCGATGCAGCCGAGCATTCATGCGAGGCCAAACGGCAGTGGCATGACTGACGTCGGGTGGCAGGAGCGCCCATGAGCAGAGCCTTCGGCACGCACTCACGGGCCACGCTGTCTCAACCACCACAAACACCTCGAACAAACCGAGGGGCTCCGTGATGAAGTGGAGGAGAAATTGCAAGCCGGCAGAATCAAGCCGCCCACCGGAATCGTCCATCTGGCCCGCAACTTCATCCACTCCGCGCTCACCTGGGCCACCCAGCGGACCCAGCGTTTCATCCGGTGGGTCTGCGTCCGGCTATATCTTGACGCTCCCCGGAGCGAATCCCTAGCTCGCCTGCGGGAACTCTGGACCCTGCCAGCATGAGAGTTTTCCACGCCGATCGGTCCGCGACCATGTGTCTGACAAAGAGTCACGGGAAATGTGGATGGGGGGACTGGATCTGATCTAACGAACCCATGCCGAACCGAACGTCAGGAGGTGGGGTGGCTGGCCGCCTCACCGGGAGCAACCAGTCGTTCCGGAGTTCGGCAGTGGCGCTGCAGGCTTGCCAGCTCCCGGAATCTCAGCCAATCCCCTTCCTCAATTCCCTAACACTCCAGAGGGTTCCGGCCGCCGCCGCCGCGTTCCCCCGCAGCTTCCGCGCCCCGCTCTGGCGCTTCGCCCCGAAGCGACCCCGGCACGCCCGGAACACCCCATCCACAAACTCCCGGCTCCCGAGCACCGCCCCATCCGTGAAATACCTCACCCGACACCGCAGCATCTTCCCCATCGCCACCTCCCGGCTCCCTTCAAGCCGCGCCAACTCCGCTTCCACCGCTTCCTTCTTCATGCCTTTCCTAACCACCTTCACCTCAATGCCGCCCCCGGCACCGCTCACTTCCTGCAACTTTTCCTCGCCTTCCGCCAACAAAAGCATCCGGTAATCCTTGGATACCTCGCCCGTCCAATGCCGCGCATCCGCAGCGTAACCCTGGTGTGCCATGAGCGCCCGCACCAAGCCTGCCCGCGCCTTCTTGCCATTGCCTCTGGCACCCCCGCCCATCGCCTCGCCGTAGCTGCTCCAGCGGTAATCCGCCGGATCCTCCACCATCCCCGCACGTACCGGATTGAGGTCGATATACGCCGCCAGCGTCCGCGATGCCACCCCATCCTCCACCAACACGCTTTTGAACGCATCTTCCCACAGCCCGCCACTGCGGCTGTGTTTGCGGTTGAACCATTGCGTGAAGCGTTGCATGAAGCCCTTCATGAACTCGCTCAGACTGTGCATCCGGTAGGTGAAGCGGGTGTGCAATTCCTTCGCCATCCCCTCACTCCCCGCTTCCCGATAGTCCTTGAGCCGCTTCGCCACTTCTCCTACGACCGCTTCGCTGTAGAGACACCTCAGCCGTTGCAGCAACTCGCTGTCGGTCATTCCTCCGACCGGCAACGGCGGCACCTCCAAGAGCAAATGAATATGGTTGCACATGAAGCAGTACGCCAGCACCCGGCACCCGGAGAAATTCTCATACATCCTCAGGTAGGTCCGTAGCTTCTCCTTTTCATCCTTCCCAAAGGCAAACCGTCGATCCACCACCCGACTGAGGCAGTGGTAGATCACCGGTTTCTCCGTCGAATCCTTCCAGGGGGCGATGAAGCGGGCATGCATGGGCTGTTGCGGGGTTGTCTGAGTTGTGCCGCCACCCTGCCACGGATTCCAGAGCAGCGCAAGAGGTTTTCGATAAAAGGAGACTCCTCTTATCCACGGTCAACCCTGTCTCTAACTCATTCCGATGATTCCCTCCCCTCGGGTCCACCTGGGCCTCCCACAGGCATCACGGATGCTCCCATTTTACCGCCCGGCCCCCTGTCCGCGAGCTTTCCTTTGGAGGGGTTGCTGATGGCGCAG
>JAPLUI010000062.1 GCA_026397725.1 Verrucomicrobiota bacterium
ACGAGTCCAGCGGCGGACCGTGGATCAAAGTCGAGCACTCGATGCAGGAGCTGTGCTTCTCGCAGACGCCCGTGAGCGGGCCGGGCAAGGTCAGCCTGACGCTGCCGCGGCCGACGGTTGACCCGCGCGGCGTCATGCCTTCCCCCATGTACAACCCGAACACCGGGCAGGTCGAAAAACCCGAGATTCCCGAGCGCAAGACGTATTACAAAGATATTGCCGTCCTCGCTATGCCTGCCGAAGGCGTTGTGAAAAAGGACCAGATCATCGATCTGACTAACAAAGTCACGGCGGATGGCAAACTCGACTGGGAAGCGCCGGAGGGAAAATGGGTGGTTTACCGGTGCGGACACACGACGATGGGCACGCTGACCCAGCCGGCACAATGGAAGGCTGCGGGGTTTGAGTGCGACAAGATGAGTCCGGAGGCCGTGACCTTCCACATCAACCACGTCGTCGGGGAAATCAAAAAGCACCTCGGGGACCTGATAGGAACCGGGTTTCATGCGGTCGATTTCGATAGCTACGAGGCGGGCACGCCGGGCTGGACGCCCAAGATGCGCGAGGAGTTTGCCAAGCGGCGCGGCTACGACCTGACGCCCTTCCTGTCGACCTTCGCCGGGCGCATCATCGAAAGTGACCAGCTAACAGGAAAATTCAGGGCGGATTTCCACGACACGATCCTCGATTTGTATAACGAGGTTTACTTTGCCATCCTGCAGAAAACGCTGCGTGACAACCACCTGAAGTTCCTGGCCGAGCCCTACGGCGGGCCCTGGAGGCCGGACGACGTCATGCCCAAGCTGGACCGCGTGATGGCCGAGTTCTGGACCCATGGCGGGCGCTACTCGCCTTCCGAACTCGAGCGCACGGTCGCCGCCGCACGTAAGAGCGGACATAACATCATCGAGGCCGAGGCGTTCACGGGCCAGCCCGCCGACAGCCTGTGGAGCGAGAACCCGGCTTGGCTCAAACCGATGGGCGATGCGGCCTACTGTGACGGCATCAACCGCTTCGTGCTGCATCGTTCCGTGCAGCAGCCATGGGACAACCGCTACAAGCCGGGTGCCACTTATGGTCAATGGGGCACTCACTTCGATCGCACCCAAACCTGGTGGGAACCGGGCAAGGCCATGCTGCAATACTGGCAGCGGTGCCAGGCCATGCTGCAGTATGGCAAAATCGCAGGGGGTGACTTCAGTGTGAGAGATGCGACACCTAACAGCATCAACCTCCGCTCGATCCACCGCCGCAGCGACGTGGCCGACGTGTGGTTCGTCGCCAATGTGGAGCGTTCGGGCGGCACGGCGAAATGCGTTTTCAAGGCGCAGGGCAAACAACCGGAACTATGGGATCCGGTCCTCGGCACCCACCGGGACCTAACAGAATTCGCCCAGGCCTCCGGCGAAACATCGCTCACACTCCGCTTTGCGCCAACACAGAGCTACTTCGTTGTTTTCCGCAAGCCGCTGTCCACGCCGGCCGAACGCCATGCTAACAACCCGGAACTCAAACCGGTCGCCGGACTAACAGGACCCTGGGAGGTGAGCTTCGACCCGAAATGGGGCGGACCCTCCAAGGCGACCTTCGGGAAACTGGAAGACTGGACGAAACGTCCCGAAAGCGGCATCCGCTACTACTCCGGTACGGCGACCTATCGCCAGACGTTCGATGCGCCGCCGGGCGCCCCGGTGACGTATCTGGATCTGGGTGCCGTCAATCACCTCGCCCGGGTGCGCCTCAACGGCCGCGATCTGGGTGTCGTCTGGTGCGCGCCGTGGGGCGTCACCCTACCGGCGGGCCTGCTCCAGGCCAAGGGCAACAAGCTGGAAATCGAAGTCACCAACGTCTGGGCCAATCGTCTGATAGGCGACGAGCAGGAGCCGGCGGATTGCGAGTGGCTGCCGGGGCATCAAGGCAACGGCGGTTTTCTCAAGCAATTCCCCGACTGGTTCGTCAAGGGTCAGCCGCGCCCCTCGCAGAACCGTTACTGTTTCACCACATGGAACTACTTCACGAAGGATTCGCCGCTCGTGCCGTCAGGGCTGCTCGGTCCCGTGCGGCTGGCAACCGAGGACTGGACCCGCAAGTAGATCACTTGAGTCTAACGTACAGTTGGAGACTCAAATAATCGAAGAACCACTTACGATGCCCGACCCGTCGCCTTGCGGTCTGCGTGCGTCTGCCCGCACTGGCAAGACGACCACTCCGGGACGCCGCGTCTCTAACATTAACTTCCTGATCTCGGCATTGAATTATCGAGGAATTGGCGATGAATTCCGGAAAATGATTTGGCATTCTTCAGGGCCGTTGGCCCGGCAAACCCAACCCATAAACCGCGAAAATGTGCCAAAACATTTTCCATCGAGATCAGGAACTGTGATGTTCATACTTCCTGATCTCGGCATTGAATTATCGAGGAATTGGCGATGAATTCCGGAAAATGATTTGGCATTCTTCAGGGCCAAGGGCCCGGCGACATACCAGCCCATGGCAACGCCATGGGTAACGATCACACCCATTGGATTGAGGGCTGCAAGCCCGTTCCATGAAGCGTCGGACATCCGACATGCCGCCGCATGGGCCGGGCTTGCAGCCCTCGAATATCATGACGGCACGCAACCTTGGGCGTTGCCCAAGGCTGGTATCGGATGGGCCTTTGGCCCGGAAAACCCCGCCCAAAAAATCGAAAATATGCCAAAACATTTTCCGTCGAACTCAGGAACTCTGAACATACGCTCGGAGCGCGGCCGTCCCGGCTGCGTCGGACTGCGCTCGTCCCGAGGGCCGGGCGGTGAGGCGGGCCTCATCTCCTTGGCGAATGCCTGACCCAACAGGCGGGACGCCCGTTTGACAAGACAGCCGGGACGGCCGTCCTCCCCCAAAATGATCATCTTGGCCCCCAAATAGTCGGTTTTTGGGGTCTCTTTTTTCTGGCACTCCGCGCCAAATAGTCGATTTTACACATGGTACCCAACCACCAAACCACCTCCATGACTCATTCCGTGAGACATCCACGCGCCCGCTGCGCTGACCGCAGCACCGCGCCCCTGTCTCACCGGACAAGGGACAATGGACAAGGGACAATGGACAAGGGACAAGGGACAAGGGGTTTCTGCTAGGCGGGTTCCGGTCGCAGGATTTTCCCGGCACCCGGCATGGTGCTTGCCCGGCCAGAGCGGCTCGCGCTTGCGGGTGCGTGGTGTGGCCGCTTGAAATCAGTGTCGCGGCGTCTCCCCACTGCCTGTGCGGCCCGGTGTTTCGCTAGCCGCTGCGCGGCCCGGTGCTTCGGTCAGAAAATGCAGAGCCCAAGCAACGCCAAGCACCCCTCCTTTCTCTCTTACCAAAACACCTCTTCCTCTTCTCTCAAAAATCAAAAATCATCAATCAAAAATCATCAATCATCTCCGTCTTCCTCTTCTCTTGCGTCTTGTGTCTTCCAGTCTTGAGTCTTCTCCCGCCAACCTCTAACATCCAACCCGCCTCCGTTGATCCGTCCCGGATCATGATCTGATGGAAACAACAACACCAAACAAATGAATCCTGATATATGAAAACAACCCCGAATTCCAATTCATCCCGTAGCTGGCCCTCGCGCCATTTTCCGGAAATCCTGCGGTCCGCTCTTACGGTCCGCTCAACGCTGTCATTCCCCATGCGCAAGGGAATGATGGGAGCATCCCTTCTCTGCCTCCTGGCCGGTGCGGCGCGTGCCGATAACCTGGTGAAGAACGAGGCCGACATCCCAGGGGCTCACATCATCACGTGGACTACAACCGACAACACCCAGAACGGTACCGGCACATGGACCGTGCCGGCTGGAGTCACTTCAGTGCATGTGCTGGTGGTGGCCGGCGGTGGCGGCGGCGGAGTTGACCGTGCCCCGGGTGGCGGTGCCGGTGGGTTGCTCTATTACGGACCTGAGGCTCCAGTCAATGGACACTCGGAAGGAGTCAGTTATACTGTGACCCCGGGAGCCGAGCTTACGGTGCAAGTGGGTGCCGGCGGTGCTGGCGCTACATCAAACCCATGGGTATGGTCTGGGTCTAACGGAGGTGATTCCATATTTTACTCACTGACGGCTCTCGGTGGCGGTGGCAGTGGGCATTATGTTCCTGGACCGCAGGCGGGTGGCTCCGGCGGCGGTGGCGGGCAAGGCGGTGCGGCGCTCTCCCAAGGGGCGGCTGGCACAGCGGGTCAAGGCTTCGCCGGAGGCAATGGAATCAGTGTCTCTCCCCAAGGAGTAGGCGGCGGCGGCGGCGCCGGGGGATTAGGTGGTAACGCGGCGGCGAATCAGAACGGTGCCGGAGGAGTGGGTCTGCAATACGCCATCTCCGGCAGTCAGCTCTTTTACGCCGGTGGCGGCGGCGGCGGCTGGGGGAATGCTGGTGGGACCACTCAGAATGGCGGAGCGGGAGGTTCCGGTGTCGGTGGTCGCGGCGGGTTAGGTGGTGGCCAGGCCGGAGTGCAGGGCACGGATGGCACAGGCAGCGGCGGTGGTGGCGGCGCAAATAACCCATCAGCAAACGGCGGCCGCGGCGGCTCCGGCGTCGTGATTGTCAGCTACACGGTCGGTGAAGCGATCCTGCCCACACAACTGGTCTATACGGCCGTGCCGGGCACCGGGGTGGCGGGCATCCCCTTCAGTGTGACGGTGGAGGCGCGGGATGCCGACGGTGTGCCGAGAGCCGTGACGGAAAACACCACGATCACCTTGAGCGTAGCGGCGGGCGGCGGATTGCTGAGCGGGGGAACGACTACGGGCATCATTCTCAAGGACACCAGCGGCATCTTGATCCCGGGTGTGGTTTACGATACGGCGGACACGATGACCTTGACGGCCACCGCGACCAGCGGGATGACGGGTTTGACGGCCGTCACGAGCCCCGATATCGTGTTCGCTTTGCCGCCGACTCAGTTGGTGTATACGAGCGTGCCGACCAGCGGGTCCGTGCGCTCGCCCTTCAGCGTGACGGTGCAGGCGCGGGATTCCGAGGGCAATCCGAAACCGGTGGTAGGCAACACCACGATCACCTTGAGCAAAGCAACGGGCAGCGGATCGCTGGAGCTGGAGGGGAGTACGACTACGGGTATTATTCCCAACGGCGCTAACAACGTCACCATCTCGGGCGTGCTTTACGATACGGCGGACACGATGACCTTGACCGCCACCGCGAGCGGCGGGACAACGACCTTGGCACCCGTCACGAGCGGCGATATCGTGTTCACGACGCCGACCAAGCTGGTGTATACGAGCGTGCCGAGCAGTGGGATAGCGGGAGCACCCTTCAGCGTGACGGTGCAGGCGCAGGATGCCAGCGGCACCCCGTCAAACGTGACGAGCGCCACCACGATCACCTTGAGCATAGGGTCGGGCGGAGGATCGCTGGGCAGGGGGACAACTACGGGCATCATTCCCAATGCCGCGAACAGCGTCACCATCCCGGGCGTGCTATACGATACGGCGGACACGATGACCTTGACGGCCACCGCAAGCGGCGGGACGCCGTCCTTGACGGCCGTCACAAGCGACCCGATCGCGTTCGCATCCCCGCTGGTGAGGACCGACACCGGCACTCCGGAGAATCCCATCATCACGTGGACCTCCGGCAACCACCAGACCTGTAGCGGTACATGGATCGTGCCGCCTGGCGTCACTTCCGTGAAAGTGCTGGTGGTGGGCGGCGGAGGCGGAGGCGGAGCTGACCGTGCCCCGGGTGGCGGTGCCGGCGGATTACTCTACTACGGCGATGAGACTCCGGCCGCCGGAACAAGTTATGCCGTGACCCCGGGTGCCACACTTACGGTGCAAATCGGTGGCGGCGGCGCTGGCTGTCCTGTTACAGGTCCGGGTGCCTATATTGTGGGGTCTGATGGAGGCAATTCCATTTTTGGCTCGCTAGAGGCTATCGGTGGCGGTGGCGCTGGTTATGTTATTCCCTCGCACATTGGTGGCTCCGGTGCCGGTGGCTCGCAATCTGATCCCGTCGGGGGTGCTGGCACAGCGGGTCAAGGCTTCGCCGGTGGCGATGGATATAATCTCAGCGCACCCCAATGTTCAGGCGGCGGCGGCGGTGCCGGCGGAGTCGGTGGCAGCAACCTGCAGACGGGTCACAACGGTGATGGCGGAGTGGGTTTGGAATACGCCATTTCCGGCACTCCGCTCTTTTACGCCGGTGGCGGCGGCGCCGGGCGGGGAGTGGACACCGGACAAAGTCGCGGCTTGGGAGGTTCCGGTGTCGGTGGTGATGGCGCAAACCAGGGACAAAACGGATTCCCTGGCATGGATGGCCGGGGTGGCGGTGGCGGTGGCTCATCCAATCAAGACGGTGGCCATCCTGGCGGACGCGGCGGCTCGGGCGTCGTGATTATAAGCTACAACGCGGCCCCGGCGCTGGTCGGCTATGCCAAGTGGGCGAGTGACAAGGGCCTCACTCCCGGGGTCAACGACGACCCGAACTACGACGCCGACGGCGACGGTGTCAAGAACGTCGCCGAGTTTGCCTTCAACGGCAACCCGCTCAGCGGCGCGGACAATGGCAAAGTGTATTCGGTGATCGCAGTGGCAAGTGACTATAACCCGCTGCCGGCCATGATCCTCACCATCGCGGTGCGTGCGGGCACGACCTTCTCCAGCACTTCCGCCGCACATCTCAGCAATGGCACACCTGTTGACGGCCTCACCTATACCATCGATGGCACCTACGATTTGAGCACGTTCGGTATTCAGGTAAAGCATAACAGCCTCATTTACCTCCCCGCCGGAGTGTCCTCGGATCCGGGTACAAACTATGAGTTCAAGAGCTTCACCCTCGTAGGATCCGAAATGCCCGGCGGTTCATCCCCCAAGGGCTTCCTGCGCGCCAAAGTCGAATCGAGCCCGTAACTGTAGCGGCGGTCTGTGACTACTTTTCCCCTGCGGGAAAAGTCGCACTCTTTTGCGATCACGCGCGATCCACACACCTGAAAACCAGCTCCGCACTCATACCTTCCCTTTCCGGAAGTTTGTTAGATTGTGAATTCCGTTCCAATTGAACATCCCACCTCCGCCGCCCGGCGGCAATGCGGTCACTGACAGGTGCCAAGCTGTCATGAAGGATTTCTTCCGGGATGACGATTCGCCGCTTGCATCACGCCTCAGGTGCCTCAGAATTCTTTCAGCACTTTACACACTGACAACCATGAACACAACGATGAAACACACACTATACCAAGCGCTGCTGCTGGTGTTGCTGGCCGCGCATCCCGTCGCCGCCAAGGACTTGCACGTGTCCGTCAATGGTAATGATCAGAATGATGGTTCCGCGTCAAAACCCTGCAAAACCATTTCTGCGGCCGCCAATCTCGCCCAACCGGGCGATGTGATCACGGTACACGCAGGCCTCTACCGCGAGCGCGTCAGCCCGCCGCGCGGTGGCGAATCGGACACCAAACGCATCGTCTATCAGGCTGCAAAGGGCGAGAAGGTTGAGATCAAGGGCTCGGAAGTCGTCAAGAACTGGGAGAAAGTCCAGGACGATGTCTGGAAGGTTGTGATACCCAACACCTTCCTCGGCGGCTTCAATCCCTACAGCGATCTCATCATCGGCAACTGGTACAGTGACGACGGATGGCAAAACGGGCGGCAGCATCATACCGGCGCGGTCTATCTCAACGGCGCGTGGCTGATCGAGGCGGCCAAGCTGGAAGACGTCTTGAAGCCCGCCGGAACCGCCCCGCTCTGGTTCGGCAAGGTGGACAAGGAAACCACCACCATCTGGGCGCAGTTCAAGGGCGTCGATCCCAACGGGCAATTGGTGGAGATCAACGTCCGCAAGACGGTGTTCTATCCGGATAAGCCGGGCAGGAATTACATCACCGTGCGCGGCTTCACCATGCGCCATGCGGCCACGCCGTGGGCGCCACCGACGACCGAGCAGATCGGTCTGATCGGCACGCACTGGAGCAAAGGCTGGATCATTGAAAACAATGTCATCTCCCACTCCAGGTGCGCGGGGGTCAGCCTCGGGCGATACGGCGACAAATGGGACAACAAGTGTGACGACGGGAATGACTTTAACAAGTATGTCGAGCGCGCCCTGGCGATCGGTTGGAACAAGGAAACCATCGGCCATCATCTGGTCCGCAACAACGACATCTCCTACTGCGAGCAGGCGGGTATCATCGGCGGCTTTGGCGCCGTCTTCAGCCGGATCACCGGCAACTCGATCCACGACATCTATGTCCAGCGCCTCTTCCACAGCTTCGAGTTCGCGGGCATCAAGTTCCACGGCTCGATCGATACCGAAATCAGCCGCAACCATATCTATCGGACACCCCGCGGCATCTGGCTCGACTGGATGGCGCAGGGCACGCGCGTGACCGCCAACCTCTGCCATGACAACGGCTTCGCCACCCCCGGCGGCGTCGATGGCGACGATATCCATTGCGAGGTGAATCACGGCCCATACCTGATAGATAACAACCTGTTCCTCACCCCCCAGGCGCTGCAGATCCGTTCACAGGGCGGCGCTTATGTCCACAATCTGATCGCCGGCCGGGTGGAGGTGAACTCCTTTGACAGCCGCATGACTCCATTCCACAAGGCACACTCGACGGAAGTCGCGGGACTGCTCGACAACCCGTGTGGCGATGTCCGGTTCCACAACAATGTGTTCGTGCAACCCGCCGGCTTGGCCTCCTACGATGAAACACGTCTGCCGGTATCGATGGACGGCAATGTGTTCCTCAAGGGCGCCAATCCCTCGAAGCATGAAAAGAATCCGCTGGTCAATGCCGCGTTCGATCCGGCCCTCAGGCTGCTGGAAAGACCGGACGGCTGGTACCTCGACTTCCAGTCCGACAAGGCATGGTCCACCGAACGCACGCGCCAACTGGTGACCACCGAACTTCTGGGCAAGGCGGTCATCCCGGATCTGCCCTTTGAAAACCCCGATGGTTCGCCTTTGCGGATTGACACGGATTATTTCGGCAAGAAGCGGAACGCGGCCAATCCATCGGCGGGACCTTTCGAAACCTCACTCACCGACACCCACCCGGTCAAGGTGTGGTGAGGAAAAGCCGGCTAACGAAACAGATGAGAACTTTACCATCCAATGCTCCACTAATTCAAAAGCAAGAACATCACACCATGAAACATCCCATCCACAAATTACTGCTCGCAATCGCGGCAACCACCTTGCCACTCAGCCTGTGCCTGGCGCAAGAGGCCAAACCCGCCAACGCCACGCAGCCGCAAGGCTTTGAATGCCCGAAGATTGACAAGCCGTATGTGCACCTGCCGATGAGCTTCGATGCTCCGGAGGTCAAACTGTTGGTCACCATCGACGGCGAATTTCAGAATGCCATTGATGTCAAACTCGCCCACGGCAAACCCGACTGGATCGGCACGTTCAGCGTGGAAAAATGGATGGGGAAAAAGCTGACGCTCGTCCCGGAAAAGCCGCTGGCCGAGTCGGGTTGGCTTAGCCACATGAAGATGTCCGACCAACTCACCGCGGAGGACAGCGTCTATCAGGAAAAATACCGCCCACAATTCCATTTTGCCGCGCGGCGCGGTTGCATCACGGATATTGACGGCCCCATCTTCTTCAATGGCGAGTATCATATCTTCCCAGGACATCGTTTCTGGCAACTGAACGGAAACATGGGCAGCAATCCGCTGTGGGGCCACGCGGTCAGCAAAGACCTGATTCATTGGAATGAAATGGGCACGGCGGTGACTTCTAACAAGCTGGGCAACCCATGGTCCGGATCCACCGCGATCGATTGGTATAACACGGCCGGATTCGTCAAAAACCCGGTCAAGGACAAGGACGGACGCCTGAAGAACCCCGCCATGGTTGCAATATATACCAACGGTCACGGCGGAAGAATGGTCCCCCAGCCCACCCAATCGCTGAACTATTCGTTGGATTCAGGCCGGACCTGGCTCGAATACGCGGGCAATCCGGTGATGCCGTTTGTGGTGGATTACAACCGCGACCCGAAAATCGTCTGGTACGAGGACAAGGCGGACCCGGCCAACAGCCACTGGGTCGTGATTCTGCTGCTGAACGCGACTAACAGCTCGATCTGGACCTCCAAGGACATGATTCACTGGGAAAGAACCCAGTCGCTGGACAACATCGATGTGTGTCCGGATTGCGCTGATTTCTATGAGATCGCCTTGGATGGCGACCCTAACAAGAAGAAGTGGATCCTCTGGTTCGGCGATTGCATCTACAGTATAGGAACTTTTGACGGCAAGACCTTCAAGCGGGAAATCGGGCCGATCCCGTCCAAAATCGAACGCACCCCCGGGGACCGGGATCGCAACATCCATATCGCGCAGACGTTCAGCAACATGCCCGCCGAAGACGGGCGGCGTATTCTAATCGGATGGATCATAGCCGACCCCAAAAAAGGTCCCCAATATCCATTTACCGGGATGCCATTTGCCGGGCAGTACTCGCTGCCGCAGGTGCTCACCCTGCGCACCACGCCCGACGGCCCGCGCCTCTTTTTCGAGCCGGCCAAGGAAACCGAAAAGCTGCGCACCGGCGTATCGGCGCAGATGGCAAAGACCCCGCTGGACGGAACCACCATGCTGTTGAAGGAAGACAAGCCGCTCGGCGAACTCGTCGAGGTGAACGCGGTGTTCACTGTCAACAAGGACGTGATGGCGCAACCTGGCGAAAACATTCTCGGGCTGGAGATCAACGGCCAGAAAGTGACCTGCGATCTGGCGAAGGAGCAGATGATAGGCAACGACGGCTATCAGCCGATGAAAGTCATCGACGGCCAACTCAAACTGCGGGTGTTCGTGGACCGCACGGCGGTGGAATGTTTCGCCGCCGGCGTGCCCTGGATGCCGCTCGTCTATCCATTCATGCCGGAGGACAAGCCGCAATACTCGATCAAGGTGTTCGGCAAGAAAGGCCTCGCGGATGTTGAGTTGAAAGCCTGGCAACTCAAGTCCATTTGGAAAAGGATGTAAGCGGCGCGTGTGAATACCGACAGTTGCACCAGAGGAGGAGAAACAAACCGTGAAATCATTACTAACTGCTATTGTTTCGGGAATCGGCATTGCTGGATCCGGGATGGCGTACGCCGCCGATGACGGCTCGGGTACGTTCAAGGCGGATAAACTGCCCGAGGATTCCGTCGGCTTGAAGGCCATCGGCCAGTCCGACGAGATCAAGAACCCGAAACCGCTCTTGCGCGACCTGAAGACCGGCTATTTGCTGAACTGTTTCTTTATGACGCCCCGCCCCTATTGCTGGCGTAGCGAAATCCTGCTCTCCGGCTGGGAAGTCGACCGCAGTGGAGGCCGCTTCGAGTTCTCTCCCAACTTCGAGTTTCAACTGGTTCAAGCTGGTTGACACCAACGCCAGTGGCGCCATCACTCTCCGGCATCAGATTGCGCGTCAAACAGAGGGAAAGCTGACGTTGGAATTCCGTTTCATGCTGCCGGCGCGGATGGATGGCGCCTGCTGGCAACTGCGGGATCTGCAGAAGCCGGCGGTGAGCCTCACTACGGCCGATGGGAAACTCTGGTGTGAGTCGGGTGCCGGACACCCGGCGATGTTGCTGCCCATCGAACCGAATCGCGACT
>JAPLUI010000212.1 GCA_026397725.1 Verrucomicrobiota bacterium
ATGTCCTATCCGAACCGGAACCATGCCATCAAGGAAGGCAAGAATACCAGACGCCAACTCTACGAAACGCTCACCCGGTATTTGCACAACAACCTGCCGACGGCACCATGACGGACCGCCCCCGCGGGTGAGGCAACGCATGAACCGAGCAGGTGCCACACCATCGCGCCGCCCATGCGGGCGGACCAGTGGGCGGCCCGAGGCCGGGCCGCCCTACCCGTTGCCTGGTAGGGCGTGGCGGCCTCGCCGCGCCCTGACTGCCCTGCGGCTGCAACGGCCCATGCAAATGCCACGGTGCTGCGCTTTTCTTGCGCTTGCCAGGTGCCACACCATCGCGCCGCCCATGCGGGCGGAAAAGTGGGCGGCCCGAGGCCGGGCCGCCCTACCCTGCCCGTTGCCCTGACGCATGGCGCGAAGAATTTTATCGCGTTCGGGGCGGGGTGAGGCACGCTCGCGGCGCACCGAAATGAAAGCACTGGTAAAGGCAAAGGCAGCACCCGGATTGTGGTTGCAAGACGTCCCGGAACCCGCCGTGGGGCCGATGGATGTCTTGATCAAAATCCGCAAGACCTCGATCTGTGGTACCGACGTCCACATTTGGAAATGGGATGCCTGGGCACAACGGACGATCCCGCTGGGGATGCACGTCGGCCACGAGTTTTGCGGGGTGGTGGAGGCGGTGGGTGCCGGGGTCACCGAGGTCCAGCCGGGCGAGTTGGTGTCAGGCGAAGGGCACATCGTGTGCGGCCGCTGCCGGAACTGCCTCGCCGGCCGCCGCCACCTCTGCCCTAACACGCTGGGCGTGGGGGTCAATCGCCCGGGGGCTTTCGCCGAATACCTCTCGATCCCGTATCGCAACGTCTATAAGGTCAATCCTAACATCCCGGAGGAGGTCATATCCACCTTCGACCCGCTCGGCAACGCGGTCCACACCGCGTTGTCCTGGGAGCTGGTGGCGGAGGACGTGCTGATCACCGGGGCCGGCCCGATCGGCTGCATGGCCGCCGCTGTCTGCAAGTTCGCCGGCGCGCGCCACATCGTCATCACGGACGTGAACCCGTACCGGCTCGCACTCGCCAACACCCTGGGGGCCACCCGCACGGTTGACGTGACCACGGAGTCGCTCGCAGGCGTCATGCACGAGTTGGGCATGCAAGAGGGCTTCGATGTGGGCCTGGAAATGTCGGGGCACCCGTCCGGCTTGCGCGACATCCTCGAACACAGTTCCAACGGGGCCAAGATCTCGCTGTTAGGCATTTTCCCGGAGCCCGTGGCGATCGATTGGGACAAGGTCATTTTCAAAGGGCTGATCCTGAAAGGGATTTACGGGCGGGAGATGTTCGAGACCTGGTACAAAATGAGCAGCATGATTCGCGCCGGGCTGGACATTTCCCCGGTCATCACTCATCGCTACCCGTGCCACGAATTCGAGCAGGGTTTTGCGACCATGATGTCCGGGCACTCCGGGAAAGTTGTCCTCGACTGGACCATCTGACCCCGCTCCACTGCCTTGGCACGTCGTTTGCATCGTTCCTGTCCACCATTGCTTGCACCACGCCTAACGAATCCTCCATGACAGAATCCTGTTTACCCAAACCGTTTGCCCACCCCTACGCCATCGCCCCGCAATATGCCAAGAGCGTGGTGTATTTTTCCTGTGAATTCGCCATTGACCAAAGTTTCAAGATCTACTCCGGCGGGCTTGGCTTTCTCGCGGGGTCGCACATGCGCTCGGCGGCCGATCTGCGCCAGAACTTGTGCGGCATCGGCATCCTGTGGACCTTTGGCTACTACGACCAATCCCGCGGCGAAGACCGCGAGCTGGCCATTCAGTTCCGCAAAAAACAATACACCTTCCTCCAGGACACCGGGATTCGTTTTACCGTCCCGATCCACGGCCATCCGGTCTGGGTCAAGGCGATGTTTCTGCCCGGCGACATTTTCGGCACCGTGCCGATGTTTTTCCTCAGCACCGACATGGCGGAAAACGACGAACTCTCGCGGGCGCTGACCCATCGACTCTACGACAACGACCCGCTCCGCCGCATCGCCCAATACATCATTCTCGGTGCCGGTGGCGCACGCCTGATGGAGGAACTCGGCGTCGATCCGGAGATCTGGCATCTCAACGAAGCCCACGGCCTCTCCGCCGCCTTCCGCCTCTATGAGAAATTCCGCAGCCTCAACGAGGTGAAACGCCGCTTGGTCTTCACCACCCATACCCCGGAAGAGGCGGGCAATGACCGGCATGACTTCAGGTTGCTGCGGGAGTTCTCGTTTTTCGGCGACGTGCCAGAGGCGGAAATCCGCGCCATCACCGGCATCGAGGGCGAGGTGTTCAACCACTCGCTCGCCGCGCTCCGCCTCAGTCATGCCGCCAACGGCGTCTCCAAGCTCCACGGCGAAGTCTCCCGCCAGATGTGGAGCAAGTATCCTGGCGTCTGCGAAATCACCCACGTCACCAACGCCCAGAACAAGAAATACTGGGTCGATAAGGACCTCGAAGCCGCACGCCTTGCCGGTGACCTCGCGGCCCTCCGCCGGCGCAAGCGCGAACTCAAGGAAGAACTCTTCAGCCAGGTGGCCAATCAGACTGGCAAACTTTTCAAGCCCGACGTCCTGACCCTGGTTTGGGCCCGCCGTTTTGCCAGCTACAAACGTCCCGATCTCATCGCTCGCGATGCCCGGTTGTTCCGCGAACTCATCAGCAATGCCGGGCATCCGATCCAGATCCTGTGGGCCGGCAAACCCTATCCGTTTGACTCCGACGCCATCGGCACCTTCAACCATCTCATCCGCCTCACCAAGGACACGGCCAATGCCACCGTGCTGGTCGGTTACGAACTCGGCCTGTCACGCCTCCTGAAAAACGGTGCCGACCTCTGGCTCAACAACCCGGTGGTCACCCGCGAGGCGTCCGGCACCTCCGGCATGACCGCCGCCATGAACGCCGCCGTCAATCTATCAACCTACGACGGCTGGGTCTGCGAATTCGCCCGCGATGGTCAGAACTCCTTCATCGTTCCCCCCGCCGACCCCTGGCTCAGCCCTGAGGACCGCGACCGCCACGATCTGTGCGGGATCTATCAGGCTCTCAACGAGCGCGTGCTGCCACTCTACTGCGACACGCCGGATGCTTGGTATCGCCTGGTGCTCAATTCCATGAACGACGTGGTGCCCTTCTTCGATGCCGACCGGATGGCTGACGAGTATTACCGGAAGATCTATGTTTGACCCGCTTGCGCCATGGCATTTCCAGAGTCCATCCCCGCAGGACCCGCGATGACTTTCGCGGATCCCGCAGCATTGCCCCCTGCCACCATCGCCGCTGCAATCGGTGATCTCATCGGGGCGGACCAGGTTTCCACGGCGGGGGATGTGTTAGCCAGTCATGCGGCGGACAAGTGGTCGGCCAGCCACTTGCCGGACCTCGTGGTGTGGGCGGAAAGCACGGCGGAGGTGGCCGCGGTGTTGGCCTATGCGCACGGCCACCGGGTGCCGGTGACCACGCGGGGCGCGGGGGTCGGCTACGTTGGCGGTTGTGTGCCGATCCAGGGCGGCATCGTGCTCTCCACCGCCCGGATGAACCGCATCCTTGGCATGCACCCGGAAGATGGCGTCGCCATCGTCCAGCCCGGCGTCATCACCAGCGCCTTGCAGGAGGCCGCCCGCAGCGTCGGCTGGGAATACCCGCCCGACCCGGCATCGCTCAAGGAATGTTCGATCGGTGGCAACATCGCCACCAATGCCGGCGGTCCCCGTTGCCTGAAATACGGCGTCACCCGGGCGTATGTGTTAGGACTCGAGGTGGTCCTGGCTGATGGCCGGGTCGTCCGCACCGGCGGGCGAACTCACAAGAACAAAACCGGCTTTGATCTGAGCGGATTGTTCACCGGTTCGGAAGGGATGCTAGGGGTCATCACCGAGGCCACCTTGCGGCTCATTCCGCGGCCCGCGAGCCGTGGCATGTTCGCGGCGATTTTCCCGGACTTTGCGCTCGCCGCCGCCGCCGTCCAGGCGATCCTCGATGCCGGCCATCTGCCCTCGGCTCTTGAAATCACCGATGCCTTCACGCTCGCCGCCGCCCGCCGGCGACTCGGGCCCGCAGTTTTTCCGCCGGGTGATGCCTATCTCATCGTGGAGATCGACGGCCGCCCCGCCGCCGTCCGCGCCGAGCTTGAGGAACTCCATGCGCTGCTAACCTCGCTCGGGGCCACGGCACTGGACCGCGCTCCGGATGAGGCGTCCTGCGAGCGCATCTGGAACCTCCGCCGCGAGTTCTCGTACGCGCTGCGGGACACCGGCCTGACGAAACTCAACGAGGACATCGTGGTCCCCCGTTCCAAGCTGGTCGAACTGGTGGAATTCGCCAGCTCGTTAGAAGCGGACACCGGCATTCCCATCGCCTGCTTCGGCCATGCCGGCGATGGCAACCTCCACACCAACCTGATGGTGGGCAACTACGCCGATCCGGCGGTTAGGGAAGCCGCCCATGCCGCGCTCAACCGCTTGTTCGCCTGGGTGTTGGCCCACGGCGGAGCCATCACCGGTGAGCATGGCGTGGGTCTCGCCAAGAAACCCTGGATTCGCGCCGCGCTCGGCGAGGTCTCGCTCGACCTCCACCGCTCGCTCAAACACACGCTCGATCCCCACCACATTCTCAATCCGGGAAAGTTCCTCGACCTCTGAAATCCGTGGTGAAAATTCTTGCAGCAGGAGCCAGCGGTGGCCGTGACTATGTTCACAGTTCCTGATTCCGGCGGAAAATGAGTTGGCACTTTCTGGCGTTTCAGACGAATTACGTGAATCATCCGCGCATGGGTTTCGGGTGGCAGAAATCCGGGCGTGCGGAACTTGCAGTCGCAGCACGCGGCGCGACGGCACTTCGCGTTGGGGTGCGATGGGAGGCAGGTGATCGGTCATCGCCGGATTCTGGCAAACAGCCTGGATGCCGTGGGCGGAAAGGTGTAAGGCGACGTCGCGCCAACGACATCCTGCCAGTCCGCAAGCGTCTCGGAGACCTGCAGGATGCCGTCGCCAAGCCACTCGATGGTGAAAGTGCCATTGCCGTTGCGGACGAAACGGGTGACCCGGAGTTCCGGCAGCAGAACATAACTCGTGACTTGCTCGATCAGGCTCGAGCTGCCGTTGTATTGGCCCGTGGTGGCGCGGCCCCGGGCGCGGATCAAGCCACTGGCTGGCAGGCTCAGGCCGGTCTCCGCCCAGCCGCCGCTGATGCGCGTGCCGCCGGTCCCCAACGGTGTCCAGGTCGCACCGCCATCGGCGCTCAGCTCGAAGGTGACTTGTTCGACTTCCGGCGCGGTTCCGCCGCGCAACCACTGCACCTGCGTGGCAGCGGGAATGCTGAGGGCCTGGGTGGCAGGTTCGTTCAGCAGCCGGGCGACGCATTGGGACGCAATCCCGCCCACGGTGGTGAAGTTGCCAGTCAGCAGAATCCCGCCGTCCGCCTGCACGGCCAGGCCATGGACGGAAGTGTAGTAACTGGTCCACTCGACGTTTGGGTCCAAACTGGTGTCGAGTGTGCCATCGGCGTTGAGCCGGGCGATACAAACGCGTGCCGTCCCGCCCACCATGGTGAACGCACCCCCCAGCAGAATTCTGCCGTCCACCTGCACCGCCAGGCTACGGACCAAGCCGTTCGTGTCGGGATTGAAGCTGGGGTCGAGCGTGCCGTCGGCATTGAGCCGGGCAATGTGGTTGCACGCCACCCCACCCACGGTGGTGAAGCCGCCCCCCAGCAGAATCTTGCCGTCGGCCTGGGGCACCATGCTAAGGGCATCGGAGTTCAGGTTGGGGTTGAAGCCGGGGTCGAGCGTGCCGTCGGCATTGAGCCGGGCGAGATGGTGGCGTTCCGTCACTCCAACGGTCATGAACGCGCCACCTAACAGAATCTTGCCGTCGGCCTGCACCGCCAGACCATAGACGCAATCGTTTGGAGTCGGGTTGAAGCCGGGATCGAGCGTGCCGTCGGCATGGAGCCGGGCAATGCAGTTGCGTGCCGTCCCGCCCACCATGGAGAACAGGCCCCCCAGCAGGATCTTCCCGTCGGCTTGGACCACGATGCTATGAACGTAGCTGTTCACGTTTGGGTTGAAGCCGACGTCGAGGGTGCCGTCGGGATTGAGCCGGGCGATGCCATTGCGTGCGATTCCGCCGACGGTGTTGAGGCTGCCCCCCAACAGAATCTTGCCATCCCGCTGCACCGCGAGGCACGAGACGTGGCTGTTTCCGTAGCCCACGTCCGGGTTGAAGCCGGGGTCGAGCGTGCCGTCAACATTGAGCCGGGCGATAAAGTTACGCGCCATCTCGCCCACGCTGGTGAAGTCGCCTCCTAACAGGATCTTCCCGTCGGCCTGCACGGCCACGCCATAGACGAAGGCCCCGCCCACGTGCGGATTGAAGCCGGCGCTGTCCACCCGGGTTTGCGTGCCGGCCAGGGCAATGTCGAACGGCGATTCGTCGGGATCATTACTGGCGAGTTGGAGGGTGGCGCTGCGCAAGCCGTCGCCGGTGGGGTGGAAAGTCACGGTGAAGGTCGTGCTTGCCCCCGTGGCCAGTGAGGCGGACAGGCCACTGGTGTCTAGCAGATAGTCATCCGCCCCGCTGCCGGCTATGGTCACCGCCCCCAGCGTGAGGTTGGCAGTCCCGGGGTTGGAAATGGTGAAGGTCAGCGGCGGACCGGCCTGGCCCAACAAGACGGTGCCGAAGTTCACCGTGCCGACGCCGTCCGCCAACTGGTCCCCATTCAACACCACGGCGATTTCCGGCGTTGGCCCGGCATAACCCGCCACCTGCTCGATCACGCCGGAACTGCCGTTATATTGGCCTGCCGTGGCCCGCCCCAGGGCCCGGATCAGGCCGCTGGGCGGCAGGCTCAAGCCGGTGGTGGCCCAGCCGCCGGCAATGCGTGCGCCGCCGCCCAGCGCGGTCCAGGTGGCACCCCAATCCGTGCTAAACTCGAAGGTGACTTGTTCGACTTCCGGTGCCGTCCCGCCGCGCATCCAGTGCACTTGCGTGGGATCCGGAACATGCAGCGTCTGAGTGGCTGGCTCGTTGAGCAACCGGGCGAACCGGTTGCGCACCACTCCTCCCACGTTGATGAAATTGCCCCCCAGCAGAATCTGCCCGTCGGCTTGCAACGCCACGCTATAGACAAAGGCGCTGGCGTCCTGCCGAAAGCCGGCGTCAAGCGTGCCGTCGCCATTGAGGCGGGCGAAATAGGCCCGCGGCGTCCCGCCCACGCTGGTGAAATTGCCCCCTAGCAGAATCTTCCCATCCGCTTGGGCGACGGTGCTCAAGACGATGGAGTTTACGTTTGGGTCAAAGTCGGGGTCGAGCGTGCCATTGGGATTGAGCCGCGCGAGATGGTTGCGCGTCACTTCGCTCACGGTGGTGAAGGTTCCGCCCAGGAGAATCCTGCCATCGGCCTGCACCGCCACGCTCTGGACGTTATTGTTGGCGTTCGGGTTGAAGTCGGGGTCAAGCGTCCCGTCGGCATTGAGCCGCGCGAGGCGGTTGCGCGTCACCCCGCCCACGGTGGTGAACCCGCCTCCCAGCAGAATCCTGCCGTCGGCCTGCACGACCACACTAAAGACGATACCACTTGGGTTCGGGTTGAAGTCGGGGTCGAGGGTGCCGTCCGCATTGAGTCGGGCCAGGTAGTTTCGCGCCGTCCCGCCGACGCTGGTGAAGCTGCCCCCCAGCAGAATTTTTCCATCCGCTTGCATGGCCGTGCTGGAGACAGTGGAGTTGGCATTCGGGTTGAAGCCGGGGTCGAGCGTGCCGTCCGCATTGAGCCGGGCGATGCGGTTGCGCGGCACCCCCCCCACCATGGTGAACCCGCCTCCCAGCAGAATCCTCCCGTCCGCCTGCACCGATATGTTAAAGACAGGGCCGCCCACATTCGGGTTGAAGCCGGGGTCGAGCATGCCGTCGGGATAGAGCCGGGCGAGGCGGTTCCGCGCCATCCCGCCCACGTTGAAGAAGCTGCCTCCCAGCAGAATCCTGCCGTCGGCCTGCACGGTTGAGCAAAAAACGGAACCGACCACGTTCGGGTTGAAGCGGCTGTCCACCCGCGTCTGCGTCCCGGACAGGGCAACATCAAAGGGCGATTCGTCGGGATCGTTGCTGGCGATTTGGAGGGAGGCGCTGCGCAAGCCGTCCGCAGTGGGACGGAAGGCCACGGTGAAGGTTGTGCTTTCCCCTGCGGCCACCGTGACGGCCAGGCCACTGGTGTCTAACAGGTAATCCCCTGCCTCGCTGCCGCTGAGGGTCACGGCTCCCAGCGTTAGATTCGCGCCCCCAATGTTGGTGACGGTGAAAGTCACCGTCGGGCCGGACTGGCCAAGCAGGACGGTCCCGAAGGACACCGTGCCGACGCCGTCCGCCAGATTGGCCCCATCCGCCAGCACGCCAATCTCTGGCGGCAAGTCAAAACCCGACACCTGTTCGATGAGGCTCGAGCTGCCGTTGGATTGGCCTGCCGTGGCGCGTCCCCGGGCGCGGATCAAGCCGCTGGCTGGCAGGCTCAGGCCGGTCCCGGTCCAGCCGCCGGCAATGCGTGTGCCGCTGCCGAGCGCGGTCCAAGTGGAGCCGTCATTGATGCTCAGCTCGAAGGTGGCCTGTTCGACTTCCGGAGCGGTTCCGCCACGCAACCACTGCACCTGCGTGGCATCGGGAATGCTGAGTGCCTGGGCGGCAGGTTCGTTCCGCAACCGGGCGAGGCCTTGGCACGCGATTCCGTCCACGGTGGTGAAGCTGCCGGTCAGCAGAATCCCGCCGTCCGCCTGCAGTGCCAAGCCATGGACGGTGGGAGTACCCCCCGCGACGTTCGGGTTGAAACCGGTATCGAGCGTGCCGTCGGCGTTGACCCGGGCGATGCCGTTGCGTGCCGTCCCACCCACGCTGGTGAACCATCCCCCCAACAGAATCTTCCCGTCCGCCTGCAATGCCACGCTCAAGACATTACCCCATCTTGCGTTCGGGTTGAAAGCAGCGTCCAGGGTGCCATCGGCGTTGACCCGTGCAATGTTGGCACGCTCTGTCCCGCCCACGTAGCCGAGTTGACCCCCCAGCAGGATTTTGCCATCGGGCTGCACCGCCACGCAATACACTTCACCCATGGGGTTCGGAGCGAAGCCCAGGTCGGGCGTGCCATCGGCATTGAGCCGGGCAAGACGAGGGTGCGGCGAGTAAAACCCGCCACCCAGCAGAATCCTCCCGTCAGGTTGTATCGCCACGCAAAATATGGGAAAATCTGTGGGCGGGTCGAAGTCGGCATCGAGCGTGCCATCGGCATTGAGCCGGGCAATGCTAAAGGAGACCCACTCCAATCCGTCCCCGATGATGTTGAAATTGCCCCCCAGCAGGATCTTCCCATCCGTCTGCAGCGCCACGCATCGGATGAACCCCGCCGCTGTTGTGGCGGGGTTGAAGCCGGAGTCAAGCGTGCCGTCGGCATTGAGCCGGGCAACAAAGTTACGCGTCGTTCCGCCCACGCTGGTGAAGTCGCCAACCAGCAGAATCTTCCCGTCGGCCTGCACCGCCAGGCCGAGCACGGCAGCATCGGCGTTCGGGTTGAAGCCGGTGTCGAGCGTGCCGTCGGCATTGAGCCGGGCGAGGTGGTTGCGCGTCGTCCCGGCCACGGTGGTGAACTCGCCTCCCAGCAGGATCTTGCCGTCGGCCTGCACCACCGCGCTGTTAACGAGGCCGCCTCCCACGTTCGGGCTGAAGCCAGCGCTATCCACCCGGGTTTGCGTGCCGGACAGGGCGATGTCGAAGGGCGATTCGTCGGGGTCGTTGCTGGCGATCTGGAGGGTGGCGCACCGCAAGCCGTCCGCTGTCGGGTTGAAACTTACTATGAAAGTAGTACTTGCACCCGGAGCAAGGGCGGCGACCAGACCGCTGGTGTCTAGCAGATAGTCCCCGGCCTGGTTACCGGTGAGCGTCACCGCCCCGAGGGTGAGATTCGCGCCCCCGGTGTTGGTGACGGTGAAAGTCAGCGGCAGGCTGGCTTGGCCCAACAAAACGGTGCCGAAGGACACCGTGCCGACGCCGTCCACCAATTGGGTCCCATCCGCCAGCACGCCGATGTCCGGCGGCAGGACATAACTTGCCACCTGCTCGATCAGGGTCGAACTGCCATTGTAACAGCCCCCGGTCGCGCGGCCTCGGGCGCGGATCAAGCCGCTGGTCGGCAGGCTCAGGCCGGTCTGGGCCCAGCCACCGGCAATGCGCGTGCCACCACCCAGCGCGTTCCAGGTGGAACCGCCATCGATGCTTAGCTCGAAGGCGACCTGTCCGACTTCCGGCGCGGTCCCGCCGCGCAGCCATTGCACTTGGCCGGGATCCGGAACCGTCAGCGCCTGCGTGGCGGGTTCGTTCAGCAGACGGGCGATCCGGTTGCAAGCCACCCCGCCCACGCCGGTGAAATAACCGCCCAGCAGAATCCGCCCGTCCGCCTGCACCGCCACGCTCAGGATTTCGTTGTTGGCATCCTGTTGGAAGCCGGCATCGAGCGTGCCGTCGGCATGGAGCCGGGCGAGATAGCTGCGAACCGCCTCTCCCACCATGGAGAAGTTCCCCCCCAGCAGAATCTGCCCGTCGGCCTGCACGACCACACTGTGGATTTGGTTGTTCACATTGGGGTTGAAGTCGGGGTCGAGGGTGCCGTCGGCATTGAGCCGGGCAAGGCAGTTGCGCGGCACCCCGCTCACGGTGGTGAAGGCACCGCCGAGCAGGATTCTGCCGTCGGCCTGCACCGTCACACTCTGGACGTTACTGCTCGCGTTCGGGTTGAAGTCGGGGTCGAGCGTGCCGTCGGCGTTGAGCCGGGCAATGCGGTTGCGGGCGACCCCGCCCACCGTGGTGAAGATGCCCCCCAGCAGAATCCTGGCGTCGGCCTGCACCGCCACGCTATAGACGATGTCGTTCGCGTTCGGATTGAAGCCGGGGTCGAGGGTGCCGTCCGCATTGAGCCGGGCGACGCGGTTGCGTGCCGTGCCGCTCACGCTGGTGAAACTGCCTCCTAACAGAATCTTCCCATCCGCTTGCGGAGCCAGGCAATTGACACTACCGTTCGCGTTCGGGTTGAAACCGGGGTCGAGCGTGCCATCGGCGTTGAGGCGGGCAAGGCGGCTGCGTGCCGTCCCGCCCATGGTGGTGAAGGCACCCCCCACCAGGATTTTGCCGTCGGCCTGCACGGTCGCGCAATTGACGAGCCCCCCCCCCGCGTTCGGGTTGAAACCGGGGTCGAGCGTGCCATCGGCATTGAGCCGGGCGAGGCGGTTGCGGGCCACTCCGTTCACGGTGGTGAACGAGCCCCCTAGCAGAACCTTGCCGTCGGGCTGCCCCGCCACGGTATAGACATAATTGTTAGCAGACGGATTGAAACTGCCGTCCACCCTCGTCCCCGTGCCGGACAGGGCGATGTCGAAGGGCGCTTCATCGGGATCGTTGCTGGCGATGTGAAGGGACGCCGCCCGCACGCCGTCGCCCCTGGGGCCGAAGGTCACGGTGAAGGTCGTGCTTTCCCCCGGAGCGACCGGGGTGGCCAGGCTGCTGGTGTCCAGCAGATAGTCTCCCGCCTCGTTGCCGGTCAGCGTCACGGCTTCCAGCGTGAGATCCCTGCCTCCGCCGTTGGTGATGGTGAAGGACATCGGCGGGCTGGTCTGGCCAAACTGGATGGTCCCGAACGACACCGAATCGACGCCGTTGACCAGATCGGTCCCATCCGCCAGCACGCCAATGTCCGGTGGCAGGGCATAACTTGACGCCTGCTCGATCAGGCTCGAGCTGCCATTGTAGAAGCCCCCGGTGGCGCGGCCCCGGGCGCGGATTGCGCCAGTGAGCGGCAGGCTCAGGCCGGTCGTGGCCCAGCCGCCGGTGATGCGAGCGCCGCTGCCCAGGGCGGCCCAGGTGGTTCCCCCATCGACGCTCAACTCGAAGGTGACCTGTTCGACTTCCGGGGCGGTCCCGCCGCGCAGCCATCGCACCTGGGTGGCATCGGGAACATCGAATGTTTGCGTGGCCGGCTCGTTCAGTAACCGGGCGATCCGCCCGCATGCCACTCCGCCCACGCTGGTGAAGTCCCCCCCCAGCAGAATCTGCCCATCGGTCTGCACCGCCACGCTGTAAACAAAACTATCCGCGTCCGAGTTGAAGCCCATGTCGAGCGTGCCGTCGGCATGGAGCCGGGCGATCCGGTTGCGCGTCGTCCCGCCCATGCTGCTGAAGTCGCCCGCCAGCAGAATTTTCCCATCGGTCTGCACCGCCATGCTGAATGGGACACCGCCTGCGTTCGGGTTGAAGCCGGGGTCGAGCGTGCCGTCGGCATTGAGCCGGGCGATGCCGTTGCGTGCCGCCCCGCCCACGCTGCCGAAGGCACCCACGAGCAGGATTTTTCCGTCGGCCTGTATCGCCAAGCTGATGACGCTCCTACTCGCGTTCGGGTTGAAACCGGCGTCGAGCGTGCCATCGGCGTTGACCCGGGCGATGCGGTTGCGGACCGTCCCACCCACCGTGGTGAACCCGCCGCTCAGCAGAATCTTCCCGTCGGTCTGCACCGCCATGCAGTTGACGTAGTTGTTCGCGCTCGGGTTGAAGCCCGGGTCGAGCGTGCCGTCGGCATTGAGCCGGGCGATGCGGTTGCGGGCCGTTCCACCCACCGTGGTGAACCAGCCGCTCAGCAGAATCTTCCCGTCGGCCTGCACGGCCACGCAGTCAACCTCGTTGCTGGCGTTTGGGTTGAAGCCCGGGTCGAGCGTGCCGTCGGCGTTGACCCGGGCGATGCGGTTGCGGATCGTCCCACCCACCGTGGTGAACCCGCCGCCCAGCAGAATCTTCCCGTCGGCCTGCACGGCCACGCAAACAATGCTCCCCCCCGCGTTCGGGTTGAAGCCGGGGTCGAGGGTGCCGTCGGCATTGAGCCGGGCGATGAAGTTGCGTGCCGTGCCGGCCACGCTGGTGAAATTGCCCCCTAGCAGAATCTTCCCGTCCGCTTGCGTGACCACGGCATGGACGACCGCGTTTGCGCTTGGGTTGAAGCCGGCAGCCACCCGCGTTTGCAGGCCGGACAGGGCGATATCGAAGGGCGATTCATCGGCATCGTTGCTGGCGATCTGCAGTGTTGCGGTTCGCGTGCCGTCTAGCGTCGGGTGAAAAGTTACCGTGAAGGTCGTGCTTGCCCCCGAGGCCAGCGTGGTCACCAGGCCGGTGGTGTCCAGCAGATAGTCGCCCGCCGCGCTGCCGGTCAGCGTCACCGCTCCCAGCGTGAGGTTACCGACCCCGGCGTTGGCGACCGTAAAGGTTACCGTCGGCCCGGCCTGCCCATACCGGACGGTTCCAAAGGATACCGCCCCGACGCCGTCCGCCAGGGGGGTCCCATCCGCCAGCACGCCGATGTCCGGCAGGGCATAGCTGGCAACTTGCTCGATCAGGCCCGAACTGCCGTTGTTAAGCCCCCCCGTGGTGCGGCCCCGGGCTCGAATCGAGCCGTTGGACGGCAGGATCAGGCCGGTCACGGTCCAGCCGCCGGGGCTGCGCGTGCCGCTGCCCAGCGCAGTCCAAGTCGCTCCCCCATCGACACTCACCTCGAAAGTGACTTGTTCGACTTCCGGGGCGGTCCCGCCGCGCAGCCACCCAACCTGCGTGGCATCCGGAACCACGAGCGTTTGGGAAGCCGCTTCGTTCAGCAACCGGGCGAGGTAGATGTTTCGCGTTCCGCTCCCCACCAGAATCCGCCCGTCGGCCTGCAAGGCCAAGCTCGCAACGTCGAGGCTTGCGCCCGCGTCGAAGCCGGTGTCGAGCGTGCCGTCGGCATGGAGCCGGGCAATGTGGTCACCCGCCGCCCCGCCCACGGTGGTGAAGTCTCCCCCCAGCAGGACCTTGCCATCGGCCTGCACCGCCAGGCTGCGCACGGCAGCATCCGCGTTCGGATTGAAGCCGGCGTCAAGCGTGCCGTCGGCATGGAGCCGGGCGAGATGATTGCGCCCGGTCCCGCCCACCGTGGTGAAGCCACCACCTAACAGAATCTTGCCGTCGGCCTGCACCGCCATGCTGTTGACGGAAAGGTTGGCGTTGGGGTCGAAGCCGGGGTCGAGGGTGCCGTCGGCTTGGAGCCGGGCGATCCGGCCGCGGGCCGTGCCGCCGACGCTGGTGAAGTTGCCTCCTAACAAAATCTTGCCGTCCGCCTGCACCGCCACGCAAGACACGACATTATCGGCGATGGGGTTGAAGCCGGCGTCGAAGGTGCCGTCGGGATTGAGCCGGGCGATCCGGCTGCGGCTCTTGCCGTTGATTGTGGTGAAATTGCCCCCCACCAGAATCTTGCCGTCGGTCTGCACCGCCATGCAGTACACATTGCTGTTGGGGTTCGGGTCAAAGGCGGGGTCGAGCGTGCCGTCGGCGTTGACCCGGGCAAGGTAGTTGCGTGTTGTCCCGCCCACCATGGTGAACAGCCCGCCCATCAACACCTTGCCGTCGGTCTGCACCGCCACATTGCCGACGGAGCCGTTGGCGTTCGGATTGAAACCGGGGTCGAGGGTGCCGTCGGCATGGAGCCGGGCAAGGTAATTGCGGGCCGTCCCGCCCACCATGGTGAACTCGCCCCCTAGCAGAACCTTGCCATCCGCCTGCACGGCCAGGCCACCGACGAAGCCATTGGCGGCCGGGTTGAAGCTGCCGTCCACCCTGGTTTGTCTGCCGGCAAGGGCGATATCGAAGGGCGATTCGTCACCATCATTGCTGGCGATTTGTAGAGTGGCACGCCGCCAACCGTCCCCGCTTGGGTGGAAAGCCACCGTGAATGTCGTGCTTTGCCCTGGACCCACGGTGCCAGCCAGCCCGCTGGTATCCAGCAGATAGTCCCCGGCCTGGTCGCCGGCGAGCGTCACGGCCCCGAGAGTGAGGTCGAGGCCGCCGACATTGGTCACGGTGAAGGTCCGCGTCGGGCCGCTCTGGCCAGACTCGACGGTGCCGAAGGACACCGTGCTCACTTCATCCACCAACGCGGTCCCCTCCACCACCACGCCAATCTCAGCCGGAAAGGCAAAGCCAGCCACCTGCTCGATCAGGCCCGAACTGGTATTGAAAAACCCTCCGCTCGTGCGGCCCCGGGCGCGAACCGAGCCGACGGGCGGCAGGCTCAAGCCGGCCACCGCCCAGCCGCCGGTGATGCGCGTGCCGCTGCCCAGCGCCGTCCAGGTGGTCCCCCCATCGGTGCTGAGGTCGAAGGTGACCTGCTCGATTTCCGGCGCGGTGCCGCCGCGCAACCACTGCACATTGCCGACGTCGGAAGCGCTGAGCGTCTGCGTCGCCGGCCCGTTCTCCAGCCGGGCGATCCGGTTGCGCGCGACCCCGCCAACGGTGGTGAACCAGCCCGCCAGCAGGACCTTCCCGTCGGCTTGCAACGCCACGCCATCGACGGTGTCAGAGGCATTCGGGTCGAAGCTTGTGTCAAGCGTGCCATCGGCATTCAGGCGGGCGATCCGATTGCGCCTCACCCCGCCCACATTGGTGAAGTAGCCGCCTATCAAGATCTTCCCGTCCGCCTGCAACGCCAGACTCTCGACATCACCGTTTGCGTTCGGGTTGAAGGCGGTATCGAGCGTGCCGGCGGCATTGAGGCGGGCGATGTGATTGCGCACCTGGCCGCCCATCGTAAGGAACCACCCGCCCACCAGGATCTTGCCGTCGGGCTGCACCACGATGCAATCGACACGGTTGCCCGCGTTCGGGTTGAAGCCGAAGTCGACAGCGCCGTTGGCAGCGACCCGGGCGAGGTGGTTGCGCACCTGGCCGCCCACGGTGTGAAAACGGCCGCCCAGCAGGAGCCTGCCGTCCGGTTGCACCGCCAGACTCATGACCGTGTCGTCGGCGTTCGGATTGAAGGTAGTGTCGAGATAGCCCTCCGCGACAACCCGGGCGATGTGGTTGCGCGTCGTCACGCCTAAGGTCGAGAACTCGCCTCCCAGCACGATCCTGCCGTCCGCTTGCAGTGCCACGCATTCGACCGAGGCTTGGATGTTCTGGTCGAAAAAGCCGGCATCGGGCGAGCCATCGACATTGAGGCGGGCGAGGCGATAACGCGGCGTCCCGCCGACGGTGGTGAAGAAACCTCCCATCACGATCTTGCCATCGGGCTGCACCGACAGGCTCTCGACATAGTCGTTCACATTTGGGTCAAACCCGGCATCGAGCGTGCCATCGGCATTGAGCCGGGCAACATGATAGCGCGTCGCTCCGCCGACGCTGGTGAAGCTGCCCCCCAGCAGAATCTTCCCGTCCGCTTGCGCGACTGCGCTAAGAACGGCGCCGTTCGCACTCGGGTCGAAGCCGGGGTCCACGTCCCCATCCGCCGCGCGGCCGGGCAGGGCGGTGAGGCACAGCATGGCGGCCGCCAACAGGGCGGCGGTCCAAGGACAACGGTTTGGGGAGGCCGCGAGTTTGGTTGCCAGTGATTTTCTGGCGGGGTCGGTGCGCGTGGGCATGCCAAGGCGCGGATCGCCAGGCGGGAGTGAGGCGCTTGTTTTCATGGTTTCAAGGGGATGATATTTGGTTGGAGAGGGTTCTCGATTATCTGCTGTTTTCAGGGGACTGAAATAAGAGCGTGCGGAACTTGCAGTCGCAGCACGCGGTGCAACGGTATTTCGCGTTGGGGTGCGATGGGAGGCAGGTGATCGGTCATCGGCGGATTCTGGCAAACAGCTTGGATGCCGTGGGCGGGAAGGTGTAAGGCGACGTCGCGCCAACGACATCCTGCCAGTCCGCAAGCGTCTCGGATACCTGCAACGTGCCGCCGCCAAGCCACTCGATGGTGAAACTGCCGTCGCCGTTGCGGACGAAACGGGTGACGCGCAGTTCGGACAAATCAAAGCCCGCGATTTGCTCAATCACGCCCGAGCTGCCGTTGTATGAGCCGCCGGTGGTGCGGCCGCGGGCGCGGATCAGGCCACTGGCGGGCAAACTCAACTCTCCTTCCGCCCAGCCGCCGCTGATTCGCGTGGCTCCGCTCCCCAGCGGCACCCAAGTCACACCACTATCGGCGCTGAATTCGAAGGTGGCCTGTTCGATTTCGGGAGCGCTTCCGCCGCGCAGCCATTGCACATGGGTCGGATCAGGAATGTTGATGGATTGAGTGGCAGGCTCGTTCAGGAGCCGGGTGATGCAGTTGCACGCCATCCCGTCCACGGTGGAGAAATTGCCTGTCATCAGCACCTTGCCGTCGCGCTGGATGGCGAGACCGGACACGGCGATATAGTAGAATTCCCTTTCAATGACCGGGTTGAAAGCCAGGTCGAGCGTGCCGTCCGCGTTGAGCAGAGCCACGCCGGACCGGTCGGCCCCGCCGATGCTGGTGAAGGTGCCCCCCACCAGAATCGCTCCATCCGCTTGTACGGCCACGGTATTGATCTGCCCGTTCGGACCAGGGTTGAAGCCCGGGATGACGGTTCCCGCCTCATCGACCAGGGCGATGTTGTTGAGCGCCGTTCCTCCCACTGTGTTGAAAGTCCCACCCAGCAAGATGCGGCCATCGGCCAGCACGGCGATGGTTGCGACGGATCCTCCTCCCATCACATTGGGGGCGAAGCTGGGATCGAGCGTGCCGTCGGCATGGAGTCGCGCGACGGGGCCGCAAATGGTTTCACCGATGGTGTAGAACGGCCCGCCTAACAGAATTTTCCCGTCGGCTTGCAACGCTACACAAAAAACACTTAGGTTTGGAGTCGTCGGGTTGAAGTCCGCATCGACCGTGCCGTCGGCATTGAGCCGGGCAATGTACCTGCGCGACATCCCACCCACTGAGTAAAAATAGCCTGTCAGCAGAATCTTCCCGTCCGTCTGCAGCGCCATGGCGCAGACATCACCGTTGGGACTGGGATCAAACCTCGCATCAAGGGAGCCATCGGGATTGAGCCGGGCGATACACCTGCGGGGCTCGCCACCCACGGTTATGAAGGAACCTCCCAGCACGATCTTGCCGTCGTTTTGCACGAGGATGCATCTGACGCGGCTGTAAACATCGCACACCGACGGATTGAAACCGGTATCGGGGGTGCCGTCGGGATTGAGGCGGGCGATGAAACTCAACGGCACCTCTCCCACGGTGGTGAAAACGCCACCAATCAAAATCTTGCCGTCGGCCTGCACCGCCGCGCAGTCGATGGCGGAGCCTCCCACCTCCGGACTGAACCCGACGCCGTCCACTCTTGTTTGGGTGCCGGAGAGCGCCACATCGAACGGCGCTTCATCCGCGTCGTTGTTGGCAATTTGGAGCGCGGCGTTCCGCAGGCCGTCCGCCGTGGAGCGGAATGTGACGGTGAAGGTGGTACTGGTGCCCGGGGCCAGCAGTCCGGACATGGCGCTGGTGTCCAACCCAAAGTCCCCCGCCTCACTGCCAACGATGGTGATATTCCCCACGGTGAGATCGGCGTCACCGGTGTTGCTGACGGTGAAAGTCAACGACGGGCTGGCCTGGCCTAACAGAACGGTGCCGAAAGACACGGTGCCGAAGCCGTCAGCCAGGTGCTCCCCATTCACCCGCACGGCGATCTCCGGTGCCGGTGGGGCATACCAGGATAGATACTCGATGATGCTGGAGCTGCCGTTGTATTGGCCCGCCGCGGCCCGGCCCCGGGCGCGGATCATGCCGCTGGGCGGCATGACCAAACCGGTGGCGGCCCAGCCGCCGGTGATGCGCGTGCCGCCGCCTAACACGGTCCAGGTTGAACCGAAATCCGTGCTAAGCTCAAAGGCGACTTGTTCGATTTCCGGCACCGATCCGCCGCGCAGCCATTGCACTGCCGTGGGTGGAAACGAAACCCGCAGCGCCTCCGTGGCGGGCTCGTTCAGCAAGCGGGCGAACCGGCTGCGCGTCACCCCGCCCACGGTGGTGAAATTGCCCCCCAGCAGGATCCGTCCGTCGGCCTGCAATGCCACGCTATAGACAATGTTGTTGGCATCCTGCCGAAAGCTTTCGTCGAGGGTGCCATCCCCATGGAGCCGCGCGCAGTAGGTCCGCGGTGACCCGTTCACGCTGGTGAAATTGCCCGCTAGCAGAATCTTCCCATCCGCTTGGGTAACAGCGCACCAGACGCTGGCGTTCACATTCGGGGCAAAGCCTGGGTCGTGCGTGCCATCGGGATTGAGCCGGGCCAGATAATTGCGCGTCACCCCGCCCACGGCAGTGAACGCCCCACCCAGCAGGATTTTCCCATCCGCTTGCACGGCCACGCAGTTGACCGTGGCGCTGGCATTGGGGTCGAAACCCGCGTCCAGCGTGCCGTCGGGATGCAAGCGGGCCAGATGGTTGCGCGCCATCCCGCCGATGGTGGTGAACCCGCCTCCCAGCAGAATCCCGCCGTCGGCCTGCACGACCACGCTATAGACGGTGGCGCTTGGATTCGGGTGGAAATCGGGATCCAGCGTGCCGTCGGGATTCAAGCGGGCCAGATAGGCGCGTGCCGTCCCGCCGATGCTGGTGAAGCCGCCCCCTAGCAGAATTTTCCCATCCGTCTGGATGGCCGTGCAGAAGACAGTGGAGTTGGCATTCGGGTTGAAGCTTGGGTCGAGCGTGCCGTTCTGACTGAGCCGGGCAATGCGATTGCGCGGAACCCCACCCACTGTGGTGAACCCGCCGCCTAGCAAAATCCTCCCATCGGCCTGTTCCGCCAGGTTGAAGACGGTGCCGACCACATTCAGAGTCGGGTTAAAGCCGAAGTCGAGCATGCCGTCGGGCGAGAGCCGGGCGATGCGGCTCCGCATGCTCCCGCCCACCGCGGAGAACCCGCCGCCTAGCAAAATCCTCCCATCGACCTGCACGGTTGCGCAAAAAACGGACCCGGCCACATTCGGGTTGAAGCGATCGTCCACCCTCGTCCGCGTGCCCGACAAGGCGATGTCGAATGGCGATTCGTCGGCATCGTTGCTGGCGATTTGGAGGGCCGCACCGCGCAACCCGTCCGCAGTGGGGCTGATGGCTACGGTGAAGGTGGTGCTGGCCCCTGAGGCCAGCGAGGTGGCCATGCCGCTGGTGTCCAATTGATAGTCGCCCGCTGCGTTGCCGGTGAGGGTCACGGTCCCCAGGGTGAGATTCCCGCCCCCGGCGTTGGTGATGGTGAAGGTCACCACCGTGCCGCCCATGCCAAACAGGGCGGTTCCGAAGGAGACCGTGCCGGTGCCGTCCGCCAGGTTGGTTCCATCCGCGCGCACACCGATGTCCTGCGGCAGCGCATAGGTGGCGACCTGCTCGATCAGGCTCGAGCTACTATTGCCACTCCCGGCGGTGGCGTGGCCCCGGCTGCGGATCAGTCCGGTGCCAGGCAAGCTCAAGCCGACCCCGGCCCAGCCTCCGGCGATGCGCGCGCCGGTCCCCAGCGGAGCCCAGGTCACCCCTCCATCGACGCTCAGATCGAAGGCCACTTGCTCGATTTCCGGTGCGGTCCCGCCGCGCAGCCACCGCACTTGCGTGGCATCTGGCACCTCGAGCGTCTGGATGGCCGGTTCGTTGAGCAGCCGGGCAATCGCTTTGCGCTCCATCCCATCTACCAAGCCAAAATTGCCCCCAAGCAGAATCCTTCCGTCGGCCTGCAGCCCCACGCCAAACACCCATCCAAACACACTCGGGTTGAAACTGGCGTCGAGGGAACCGTCGGCGTTGATCCGGGCGAGGTAGGTGCGCGTCACTCCTCCGACTGCTCCGAATTCGCCCCCGAGCAGGATCTGTCCGTTGGCTTGCACCGCGATGCTGCGGACGGTGGCATCGGCTTGCGGATTAAAGCTGGGATCGGGCATGCCGTCACCATTGAGTAGGGCAACGCGGCCAGCCGCCGTCCCGCTCACGCTGGTGAAAGTGCCACCCAGCAGGATTTCGCCATTTGGTAGCACGACGATGGCACGCACCGACCCGTTCGCATCAGGATTGAAACTCTCATCAAGGGTGCCGTCGGCGTTGACCCTTGCAATGCGGTTCCGCGCGACGCCACCCACGGTGGTGAATTTGCCCCCCAGCAAAATCTTGCCATCCCCCTGCACGGCCACGCTATAGAGTTCGCCGTTGGCATTCGGGTCAAATCCGGGGTCCAGGGTGCCATCGGCGTTGAGCCGGGCGATGCGGTTCCTTGCCGTCCCTCCCATCGTGGTAAAGGATCCTCCCAGCACCAACTTTCCGTCGGACTGCGGTGCCATGCCATTGACATAACCTCCCGCGTTCGGGTTGAAGGCGGCGTCAAGCGTGCCGTCGGATTGGAGCCGGCCAATGCGGTTGCGCGTCGTCCCTCCAAGCGTGGTGAAGTTTCCGCCCAGCACCAGTTTCCCGTCAGGCTGCACTACCACTCCCATAGGCGAGTAATCCGCGCTCGCATGGAAGCCGCCGTCGGGCGTGCCGCTGGTCTCAAGCCGGGCGATTTGATCGCTCGCTTGCCCGCCCACGGTGTTGAAGCTGCCCCCCAGCAGAATCTTGCCATCGGCCTGCACCGCGATGCCATGGACGGCGGTGATTGTCCCGGGGTTGTTTGCATCCGCATCGAAGCCGGAATCCACCCTCGTCCGCGTACCGGACAAGGCGATTTCGAAGGGCGATTCGTCCGGGTCATTGCTGGGAATGTGGAGGGCCACGTTACGCAAACCGTCCGCAGTGGGACGGAAGGCCACGGTAAAGGTGGTGGCCGCCCCGGGGACCAGCGAGGTGGCCATGCCGCCGGTGTCCAGCAGGTAGTCGCCCGCCGCGCTGCCGGTGAGGGTCACGGTCCCCAGCGTGAGATCCTCGATCCCGTCATTGGTGACGGTGAAGGCCTTCGTCGGGCCGGTCTGCCCGAGCCCGACCGCTCCGAAGGACACCGAACCGATGCCATCCTCCAGGCGGATCCCATCCGCGAGCACACCGATGTCCTGCCGCAGCAAATAGGACGACACCTGCTCGACGAGACCCGAACTGCCGTTGTTCATCCCTCCCGTCGCGCGACCTTGGGCGCGGATCAGGCCACTGGCGGGCAAACTCAAGCCGGTGCCGGCCCAGCCGCCGCCGATGCGGGTGCCGATCCCCAGCGGAGCCCAAGTCACCCCTCCATCGACGCTCAGATCGAAGGTCACTTGCTCGATCTCCGGCGCGGTTCCGCCGCGCAGCCACTTCACATGCATGGCATCCGGCACCCCGAGTGTCTGGATGGCCGGTTCATTGAGCAGCCTCGCGATGCAGTTGCGCGCCTCCCCGTTGACCATAGTGAACCCGCCCCCCAGCAGAATCTTGCCGTCCGCTTGCACAAGAACCCCAAAGACATTCGGGTTTGCGTCTGGCTTGAAACCAAGATCAGGCGTGCCGTCGGCAGCCAACCGGACGAGGCAGGGGCGCTCCGCTCCACCCGCGGTGGTGAACAAGCCCCCGACTAGGATTTTACCGTCCGCTTGCAGGGCAAAGCTGTTGACATGCACGTATGGATGATCCGCAGCCAGCGTGGGGTTGAAGCCGGCGTCAAGAGTGCCGTCGGGGTTGAGCCGGGCCATGCCGGCGCGAGCCACCCCGCCCACTGCGTAGAAATGCCCGCCCAGCAGAATCTTGCCGTCGGCCTGCACCATGACGCAGTTGACAGGGCTACTACTCACATCCGGGTTGAAGCCGGTGTCGAGCGAACCATCGGCATTGAGCCGGGCCATGCGGTTGCGTGCCGTCCCGCCCACGCTGTCGAAATATCCCCCCAGCAGGATTTTGCCGTCTGCCTGCACCGCCACGCATTCGACAGAGCCGTTCGGATTCGGATTGAAACCGGCATCGAGCGTGCCATCGGCGTTGAGTCGCGCAAGATAGTTGCGGGCCGTGCCAGCGACGCTGGTGAAGAGCCCCCCCAGCAGGATTTTGCCGTCCGGCTGCACCGCCATGCTCCGCACAAATTGGTCGGTGCCCGGATTAAAATCCAAGTCAAGTGTCCCGTTGGCATTCACCCGCGCGATGTTCCAGCGGGCGACTCCGCACACGCTGGTGAATTCGCCCCCCAGCAAAATCTTCCCGTCGGTCTGCACCACGACACCCTGGACGACAGACCCGCCCGGGTCAGGGTTGAAGCCGGGATCGACCGCGCCGTTGGCATCAAGCCGGGCGAGAAGTCGATTCGCACCACCCACTTGGGAGCCCGGCCCGCCTATCAGAATCCGCCCGTCGGTCTGCACCGCCAACGCGGCGACTTCAGTGATCAAAGACGGATTGAAGCCGCCGTCCACCCTCGTCCGCGTGCCCGACAAGGCGAGGTTCAAGGGGGAACGGGTCGGGTCATTGCTGCGAATTTCGAGGACCGCGCCGCGCAACCCGTCGGCAGTCGGGCGGAAAGTCACCGAGAAGGTGGTGCTTTCCCCGGGAGCCAGCGTGGTGGCTATGTCGTAGAGGTCCACCTCAAAGTCGCCCGCTGCGCTGCCGGTGGCGGTGATGGATTCCAGGATGAGATCGGGCCCCCCCAGATTGGTGAGGGTGAAGAAGCACATCGGGCCGGGCTGCCCAAGCGCGACCGAGTCGAAGTACAAGGTGTCGCCGTCCAGTGTGCCCCCATCCACCTCCACGCCAATGGCCGGCGGTAGCACATAGGGTGCCACCTGCTCGATCAGGCTCGAACTGCCGTTGTTGTAGCCCGCCGCGGCACGGCCCCGGGCACGGATCACTCCTTCGTGCGGCAGGCTCAAGCCGGTGGCGCGCCAGCCCCCGAACACGCGCGTGCCGCTGCCCAGCGGCATCCAGGTCACCCCCAGGTCGGTGCTCAGTTCGAAGGTGACCTGTTCGACTTCCGGGGCAGTCCCGCCGCGCTGCCAAACCACCTGGTTGGCGTCTTGCGCGCTGAGGGTTTGGGTGGCGGTTCCGTTCAGCAACCGGGCGATCCGGTTGCGCGCCACCCCGCCCACGCTGGTGAATGTGCCGCCCAGCAAAATCTGCCCGTTCGCCTGCACTCCCAGACTGTAAACATAGTTATCCGCGCCAGGGTTGAAGCCGGGGTCGAGCGTGCCGTCGGCGTTGACCCGCGCGATGTAATTGCGGGCCGTGCCACCCACGCTCGTGAACAAGCCGCCCAGCAGGATTTTTCCGTCCGCCTGAAGTGACAGACTTAGGACGGTGTCACTTGCGTTCGGATTGAAGCCGGAGTCGAGCGAACCATCGGCATTCAGGCGCGCGATTCGGCTGCGCGTCACCCCGTTAACGGCGGAGAACTGTCCTCCCAGCAGGATCTTCCCGTCCGCCTGCAACACGATGCTATCGACATAGCCAACCACGGTGGGGTTGAAGCCGGTATCCAGCGTGCCGTCGGCATTGACCCGGGCAAGTCGGTTCCGCGCGGTGCCGCCAACGGAAGTGAACTTGCCCCCCAGCAGAACCTTGCCGTCCACCTGCACGGCCACGCAATAGACTTGTTCGTTGGCGTCCGGGTTGAAGCCGGAGTCCAAGGTGCCGTCGGCGTGAATTCGGGCGATCCGGTTGCGGCTTGCCCCGGCCACCGAATTGAAGCCCCCCCCCACGACAATTTCCCCATCGCCCTGCAGCGCCATGCTTCGGAGAGAATAGTTGGCGTTCGGGTTGAAGTTGGGGTCGAGTGAGCCATTGGCATTGAGCCGGGCCATGCGGTTGCGCTCCGTTCCGCCCACGCTGGTGAACAAACCCCCAAGCAGGATTCTGCCATCGAACTGCTCCGCCAAGTCATTGACAGAGAAGTCTGCCCCCGGGTTGAAGCCGGAGTCCAGTGTTCCGTCGGGATTCACCCGTGCGATGCGTTCACGCGCGACCCCACCCACGGTGGTGAACCAGCCCCCCAGCAAAATCTTCCCGTCCGCTTGCACTGCCATACCTTGGACATAGCCGTTCGCGTCCGGGTTGAAGCCGGGATCCACATCGCCATCCGCCGCGCGGGCGGGCAGGGTGGAGAGGCACAGCATGCCGGCCGCCAACAGGGCGGCAGTCCAAGGACAACGGTTTGGGGAGGCCGCGAGTTTGGATGCCAGTGATTTCCTGGCGGGGTCGGTGCGCGTGGGCATGCCAAGGCGCGGATCGCAGGGCGGGAGTGAGGCGCTGGTGTTCATGACTTCAGGGGGATGACGTTCCGCTGGAGAGGGTTCGTGATAAGCCCAGGGTTGGTACCTCCTGACCGTCCTGCCCCAACAGCCTGAAACCTGTGCCAATAGGCCCGCTGGGGGCAAGGGAAAGATTTCTAGTTTAAGTAGAACGGTGTTCCTGACGATCAGCACCAGTTGACCGGCACAGTGTCGGCATCCTGATGCATCATGCCTTGGGAGGAACGGGCTGAGCCGGTCCCGGTGCATGGGCTGCCTGATGATCAGGAACAGTCCCCGGCCCGGATGGCACCATGCCCTGTTGGCAACAGGGTGTGCCAGGCGTCGGCAGTAGCCCGGTTCCGGCCTGTGGACAGGTGTCCAGATGGGGACAGAAGAGCATCTGCAGCGGCATGCAGGTTAGGTTCTCAATGGCGAGCAACAATTCGCCTGAGGGCAAATGTTCGCCGGTTTCCCAGTGTCCCCAAGTGGCCGTGGACACGCCGAGTCCATGGGCGACCTCGGAGATCTTCCGGTTCCCTTTCAGGCGCCAGTCTTTCAAGCGCCTGCCGAGCGCGATGCGGGCGGAGTAACGATGATAGTGATTGGCGGAGTCCATCGGTTGGGTGGGGCTGAACCAGCGCAAGATCCGAAGCAGCGACAGGACTAGCAGGCTCAACGCGGACCAACCAGCAGAAAGATCGGCAGGGTGGACCGGTGGCCGGTTTGCGGGAGTCGACGCGCCGTCTTCGAGCCAGAAGACGGAATCGACTAAGTGTAACCGACTCAGTGTAAGCGACTCAGTGTAAGCGACTCAGTGTAAGCGACTCAGTGTTGATCCGGCGAAGCAATCCCATGCTTATGCCTGGGAATAAATCTCCGCACCGGAGGCGACAAACTCCCGCGATTTTTCCCGCAGGCCCACGGCCAGCGCCGCCGCCTCGGCGAGGCCTTGTTCGGCGGCGTATTGGCGGACGTCTTCGGTGATCTTCATCGCGCAGAAGTGCGGGCCGCACATTGAGCAGAAGTGGGCGGTCTTGGCTCCGTCCTGGGGCAGGGTTTCGTCGTGGTAGGCGCGGGCGGTTGCAGGATCGAGGCCGAGGTTGAACTGGTCTTCCCAGCGGAACTCGAAGCGGGCCTTGCTGATGGCGTTGTCGCGGTATTGGGCTCCGGGATGGCCTTTGGCGAGGTCGGCGGCATGGGCGGCAAGCTTGAAAGTGATGACGCCGGTTTTCACGTCGTCCTTGTTAGGCAGGCCGAGGTGTTCCTTGGGCGTGACATAACAGAGCATGGCGCAGCCATACCAGCCGATCATGGCGGCACCGATGCCGGAGGTGAGGTGGTCGTAGCCGGGGGCGATGTCGGTGGTGAGCGGCCCGAGCGTGTAGAACGGGGCTTCGTGGCACCATTCGAGTTGCTTGGCCATGTTCTCCTCAATCAGGTGCATGGGGACGTGGCCGGGGCCTTCGTTCATGACTTGCACGCCTTTGGCCCAGGCGCGGGTGGTGAGTTCGCCCTGGACTTCGAGTTCGCCGAACTGCGCCTGGTCGTTGGCATCGGCGATGGAACCGGGCCGCAGACCGTCGCCGATGGAGAACGCGACGTCGTAGGCGGCGCAAATGTCGCAGAGGTCGTCCCAGTGGGTGTAGAGGAAGTTTTCCTGGTGATGGGCGAGGCACCACTTGGCCATGATCGAGCCGCCGCGCGAGACGATGCCGGTCATGCGACTGGCGGTCATGGGGACGAAGCGCAGCAGCACGCCGGCATGGATGGTGAAGTAATCGACGCCTTGCTCGGCCTGCTCGATGAGGGTATCGCGGAACAATTCCCAGGTGAGGTCCGCAGCCTTGCCGTTGACTTTTTCCAGTGCCTGATAGATCGGGACCGTGCCGATGGGCACCGGTGAGTTGCGCAGAATCCACTCGCGGGTGGCGTGGATGTTCTTGCCGGTGGAGAGGTCCATCACGGTGTCGGCACCCCACTTGGTGGCCCAGCGCATTTTCTCGACCTCCTCCTCGATGGAGGAGGCGATGGCGGAGTTGCCGATGTTGGCGTTGATTTTGACGAGGAAATTGCGCCCGATGATCATCGGTTCAAGTTCCGGGTGGTTGATGTTGCAGGGGATGATGGCACGCCCGGCGGCAACCTCGCTTCTGACAAACTCCGGGGTGATTTCCGCAGGGATGCGCTGGGGGAACCGGCGGAATACCGACGGGACGTAATCCGAGCATTGAGCGTTGAGAGTTGCGAGCTGAGAGGAGCCGGCGTGTTGCTTGCCAAGGTCATGGCGGATGAGGTCGTCTCTCAAATCCGAAAGCTGAGCCTTGAGAGTTGAAATCCCGAGGTTTTCGCGGATGGCGATGAACTCCATCTCAGGGGTGATGAGACCTTGGCGGGCGTAGTGGAGTTGCGTCACGGGCGAGCCGCCCGGGCCCCACCTGGTGGCACGCAGTGGCTGACGGCGTTGGCCGGTGAGGCCGGGGAACTCTTGAAACCGGCCGGAGCGTTCGGAGTGGGAGGCAAACTCGGCGTGTTGTTCGGTGAGGTAGCCGTTGTCATGAGGCATGACGGGGCGGCCGGCGTATGCTTCGACGTCGCCCCGGGCGAGGATCCAAGCGCGGCGCAGGGCGGGGAGGCCTTGCTCGGAGGTGCCGGTGAAGGCGGGATCGCCCCACGGACCGGAGCAGTCATAGACGCGGACCGGCGCGTTCGCCTCAATGCGACCATTGAACGACTTGGTGTCGGAGAGGGCAATCTCGCGCATCGGCACGCGCACCGCCGGATGGAGCGTGCCCTGAACGTGAATGCGGCTGGAGGCCGGCAGGGGAGTGCGGGAGGCGTCGTGGGGGCTGCTGCTGCTGCTGCTGGTGGCGGCGGCGGCGGCGGTGGCAGGTTCTGCGGGGCGGATCATCGGCTCGAAGGATGCTCGTGGCGGCTTACGGGGCCTGGAACTTCTTGATTTTCAGGGCTGTTTCGGCGGCCTGGTCCGGCAGCTTCGCCGCTTCCTGCGCCCGTTGCAGCCCCTGCAATGCCGCCATGTCATTGGGAAAGGCCGCCAGGGCATCATTGAACGCCTCGATGGCCTTGTCGGGGCTGTTCTCCAGAAGGTGGAAGTACCCAAGCCGCAACCACACGGAAGACAACACCACTGGCGGATAGAGCATCACTGCGGGGCGTTGCCGATCCACGGCGGAGCGAAACCAATTGTAGGCCGTGCCGCGAAGATTCTCGGGACCGGCCAGGGCGAGCCGCCCGCGGACTTCACTGGCGATCAACTCCAGCGTGCGAAACGAGCGATTCCAGGCGGAACGCTCGCCGCCACTGTTGGCCACCCCCTGGGCTTTCGCCATCTGTTCGCCGTGAAAGGTCAGAGCCTCGACCGCCGCCCTGGCCTCCTCGGGTTTGCCATCCTCCAGCACGCGCTGTACCTCCAGCGCAATCCGCAAGCCATCGATCCACCAATAGGCCAGGCATTCCTGATGATAGGGCTTGAGCGTTTCGGGCTTCGGCAGTGCGGCCAGCGCCAGGACGGCGTCACCGGGCTGGTCCCGCCGCATGAGCAGCCGCGCGGGCAGGGTCGCGGTTTCCCACAACATCAGCCTCACCCCGGCGGAGGATGCACGCGCTTTGGGCAGCGGCAAGGCGGCCAAGTGCTTGGCGGCGGCAAGCGCAGGGTCAAACTCTCCTTGCGAGGCGAGCGCCACCACTCGATAGTTCTCCGCCTTCACCCATTCCGGACAATCGGCCAAGCTCGCCCGGTTGGTCTTCATCCACCGGTCATACAACACGGCGGCCCGTCCGAACGCGGACGCCGCCGCGCCGTGCTCGCCGCAGCGCCACTCATAGTGTCCCAAGAGGTGAACATACGGGGCATAATCCGGGACCATCTGGCAAAGCTTGCGGGCCAGCTCCAGCGAGGGCGTGAGATCCGCCGCCTCGGCCCGGATCAGCAACAGGGCATTGAGTGGCAGCGCGCTCTCCGGATGGGCTTTCACCAAAGCCGCCAATTCCTCCTCGGCCTGCTGCTGGCTGGGCGTGGCCGAACCGGTCTCATCGTAACCACCACGCCCGAATAATGCGCCAAACACCCCGGCTTGAATCGCATTGGGAAATTTCACGGCAACCTTGCGGAAGGCCGTCGCCGCCGCCACCGGACCGTCCTCCAGGTATTTGACCAGGCCGTACACGTAACCGCGTTCCAGGTCGCTGCCTTTCCCCTGATCGAGCAAATCCAGCATCCGCTCCGCCGCCACATTGCGGGCCTTCCCGGTCTCGGGGGTGGGCACCAGCAGGGCCATCACCATCCCCCAGTGCGCCAGCAAACATTCCGGATCCTTGCGCATCGCGACGGCAAACTGCCGGCTCGCCTCAAATTCCCAGCCGCCATGAAGATGATTGAGCCCCTGATTGACCGCCGTCTGAGCCTCCTCATTGGCCGCCGTCACCGCCATTTTCAGGCCTCCTTGGAACTCGACATCCGTCGGCGCCCGGAGGGCCTTGACGGCTGGCGGAATCGCGTCTTCAAGCGGTGGCAGCGCCTTGCCCATCGCGCCGCCGCCAAGCCCGGCGGCCAGCCAAAATACCATCCATGGCCTCATGCCGCTGAGGGTTTCACAGCGCCGCCGGACCGCCAAGCAAAAAATCAATCCGGCTGCAGGAATGGATAGCGATAATCGCATGGTGGCGTGAAGGTCTCCTTGATCGTCCGCGGTGAGACCCAGCGCAGCAAATTGATTTTCGCCCCGGCCTTGTCATTGGTGCCACTCCCGCGAGCCCCGCCAAACGGTTGCTGGCCCACCACCGCCCCCGTGCATTTGTCATTGATGTAGAAATTGCCGGCAGCGTGGCCAAGGCGCCGGGTTGCCAGTTCAATGGCATAACGATCCTGAGCCAGGATGGCCCCGGTCAAAGCGTAAATGGAGGTGGCATCCACCAATTCCAGGGTTGCCTCGAATTCATGCTCATCATATACAAACACCGTCAGCACCGGCCCGAACAATTCCTCACGCATGGTGACGTATGCGGGATCCTTGGTAAGCAGAATCGTCGGCTCGATGAAGTAGCCCTCGCGCTTGTCATAATTCCCCCCGGCGATTATTTCAACATCGGCACAGTGCCGGGCGGCTTCGATGTATCCGACCAACTTGTCGAAGCTCTGTTCGTCAATGACCGCATTGATGAAATTGGTGAAGTCCTCGGTCGGCCCCATCTTCATGCTCTGCAAATCAGCCAGGACATAGCCCCGCACTTCTTCCCACAAATTGCCTGGCACATAGGCCCGGGAGGCGGCTGAACATTTCTGCCCTTGGTATTCAAACGCGCCCCTGGCAATGGCAACCGCCAAGGCTTTCGCGTCGGCTGAGGGATGGGCCAGAATGAAATCCTTGCCGCCGGTTTCTCCGACGATGCGGGGGTATGAGCGGTATTTGTGGACATTGTTGCCAATGGCTTGCCAGATGTTCCGGAACACTTCCGTGCTGCCGGTGAAGTGGATGCCGGCGAAGTCCGCATGATTGAAAATCACCTCCGCCGCCTCCGGCCCACTGGGATAGATCAAATTGATCACCCCATCCGGCACGCCGGCCTTCCTGAAAACCTCCATGAGCACATGGGCGCTATACACCTGGGTATTGCTAGGTTTCCACACCACCACATTGCCCATCATGGCGCAACTGGTCGGCAGATTGCCGGCAATGGCGGTGAAATTGAACGGAGTCAGGGCATACACGAAACCCTCCAGGGGTCGCCACTCCAAGCGGTTCCAGACCCCGGGGCCGGATATCGGCTGTTCCGCATAGATTTCGGTCATGTACTGAACATTGAATCGCAGGAAATCCGCGGTTTCGCAAGCACTGTCAATCTCGGCTTGAAACACATTCTTGCTCTGACCCAACATGGTCGCCGCATTCAACTTGGCCCGAGATGGACCTGCGATCAGATCCGCGGCCTTCAGGAAGATGCTGGCCCGGTGTTCCCAACTCAGGGCCGTCCATTTGGGCTGGGCCGCCAGGGCGGCCGCGATGGCCTGCGCCACATGGGATTTGTCACTCTTATGAAAGTGCCCCAGGGTATGCTGGTGATCGTGGGGCGGGGCCAGCCGGATTTTGTTTTCGCTGCGCACTTCCCGATCACCGATATACATGGGAATATCCAATTCCTTGCCGCGCAGGTCCTGCAACATGGCCTGCAACTCCTTGCGCTCGGCACTTCCGGGCGCATAACTTTTCATCGGTTCATTAACCGCAACAGGGACTTTGTAGATTCCTTTTGGCATGATTGTCGTCTTTGAGTGCAGCGGGAGTCATGGCAGAACCCCCTCGCGACAAAGGATGCCCTTCCGTTCGGCAGTGCCAAGCAATTTCTCGGAAAATGATGACGGCGAGTTGCTTGGGTGAGATTTTGCTGGCCGCGGTGGTCCGCGCCCGCCACCATCCGGCCATGACCCTTGGCACCATCGGCTGTGGAAAAATGGGAACCACCCTCATCGGGGGGGCGCTCCGTGCTGAACTCGTCGCGCCGGCTCAAATCATCGGTTGTGACCCATCGTCCGCCGCGCGTGAGGCCTTCACTCAGGCCACCGGTGCCTGCGCCACCTCATCTCCGGCAGAGCTGGTCAAGGCCTGCGAGGTGATTCTCCTCTGCACCATGCCCCTCCAGGCCGCGGAAGCCCTGCGGGATGCCGCCGAGGTGGCATCCGGGCAACCCCGCTTGGTCATTTCCATCGCCGCAGGCATCACCCTCGCCACTTTGGAAGCCGCCTGCCCGGAAAATTTCCGCATCATCCGCGCCATGCCCAACACCCCGGCGCTCGTCGGCAAAGGTGCCGCGGCCTATTGCCTCGGCACTCGCGCCACGCCTGCCGATGCCGCCACCGCCCAAGCGTTGCTGCAAGCGGTGGGCCTCGCCCTCGAAATGCCTGAGCGCTTCATGAATCTCGTCACCGGGCTGTCTGGCAGCGGCCCGGCGTACGTTTACGTGGTCATTGAAGCCCTCGCCGATGGTGGGGTGCTCGCCGGCTTGACGCGTGCGGTGGCCCTTCGTCTTGCCGCCCAGACGGTGCTGGGTGCCGCCGCCATGGTGCTCGAAACCAACGAACATCCCGCCGTGCTCAAGGACAAGGTCACCTCCCCCGGCGGCACCACCATCGCCGGCCTGGCCGAACTCGAACGCCTCGGCCTGCGCTCCGCCCTGATCGCCGCCGTCAGCGCCGCCGCCCGCCGCGCCGAGCAACTCGGCAACCAGTGAGCCGCCGCCCCCCACCGCCGCCCCCCACCAGCGATTCCGAAATGAGAAAAGCCGAGCTTCGGCAAGTCCTTTGATGGCGGCACAAACCTGCGATTTCGGGCGGAGCCGGGCCGCGAGCATTTTCGCATTCGATTTTTTTTCCGACTTTTTCCTTGCAACCTGAGATATTTCAGTATATCAGTGTGCCCGAGCCCCTTTTGCCATGCCCCGTCTCCCCGTCAGCCCAGCCTCGTTGCCCGCCGCCGAACGGCATTGCCGCAGCAAACTCCACCAGCTCCTCGCCCAGGCCGAAGGCTTCCTGCACGGCAGCCTCATCGTCATGGCC
>JAPLUI010000210.1 GCA_026397725.1 Verrucomicrobiota bacterium
ACAGAGCGCCGCTACAAGGCACACCTCACCGACGCAAGGCGTTTGACTCGCATCGAGCTGGATCTGTAGCGGCGGTCTGCGACCGTCGCTGATTTCCCGGCGACAGCGCCGCGAAAGAACCGCCGTGGTTTAGCCTCTCATGCGCATCGACGCTCACAGAGCGCCGCTACAAGGCACACCTCACCGACGCAAGGCGTTTCATTCGTATCGATCTGGATCTGTAGCGGCGGTCTGTGACCGTCGCTGATTTCCCGGCGACAGCACCGCGAAAGAACCGCCGTGGTTTAGCCTCTCATTGGCATCGACGCTCACAGAGCGCCGCTACAAGGCACACCTCACCGACGCTCACAGAGCGCCGCTACAAGACACACCTCATCGACGCTCACAGAGCGCCGCTACAAGGCGCTCTGCTGCCTCACTTCCCCCGCGTCATCCCCGGCGGCAGGTCGCGGGGTTTGCCCTGCCGGGATATGGACGACCCGGTCGCCATCGCGAATGGCAAACTCCGCGCTCGCCGGACGCAAAGGTGAGGACCGTGAAGGATCCGGCAACGAGTGCAGTGAGGAGGAATGCGTTCATTATCAGGGGAGTGTTTGATTTCGTGCGGTTGCCGGCCGGTTCAGCCGGCTGTGGCGGCAACCATAGAGATAATAGAACACCAACCCGACCCCCAGCCAAATCACGAACCGCGCCCACGTCACCCAGGGCAATTCCGCCATCAGGTAGCCGCAACTGAGGATCGCGCACCACGGTACCCACGGCACCAGCGGGGTGCGGAACGGCCGCAGCCGCGCGGGGTCGCTGCGACGCAGCAGGATCACGCCCGCCGCGACGAGCACGAACGCAAAGAGCGTCCCGATGTTACAGAGTTCGACGACCTCGTTGATGTTCGTGACCGCGGCGAAACCAGCCACGAACACGCCGGTTAGAATCGTCATCCTGTGCGGCGTGCGGTAGCGCGGATGCACCCGGGCGGCCCACGGGGGCAGCAGGCCGTCGCGGGCCATGGAAAAGAGAATGCGCGGCTGGCCGAGCTGAAACACGAGCAAGACGGAGGTCGTGGCAAACACCGCGCCGAACGAGATGATGCCCGCCGCCCAGTTCATGCCACGATCGGCGAAGGCCTTGGCCAGCGGATCGGCCACCCCGCTGAACTGGTCCCAGCGCACCATGCCGGTCAGCACCAGCGCCACGATGATATAGACGACCGTGCAAACGATGAGACTGGCGAGGATGCCGATGGGCACATCGCGCTGCGGGTTGCGTGCCTCCTCGGCCGCGGTGGAGACAGCGTCAAAGCCGATGTAGGCGAAGAAAATGATCGCCGCCGCACTCGAGATCCCGCCGAAACCGTTCGGGGCAAAGGGCGTCCAGTTCGCCGGCCTCACATAACAGGCACCGGCCACCACGAAGAAACCGATGATCGCCAGCTTGAGCAGTACCATCGCGGAATTGAAGCGGGCACTCTCATGGATGCCGCGCACGAGGACCCAGGTGATGACGACCACGATCAACACGGCCGGCAGGTTGAAGACGACCGGCACGCCGAGCACCCGCGGGGCCGCCGCAAGGGCGCCGACGCCGCGAACCACGACCGCGCCCAAGGCCGCGGGATCGAGGCCGGCGGCGGTGGCGGCGGTGGCCTGATGCGCCGCCTGCAACGCCGAGCGAAGGTCGGTGCCCAGCCAGAGCGGCCAGTGCAGGCCGAAGCCTTCGAGCAGGCTCTGGAAATAGTCGGACCACGAGATCGCGACCGCGACATTGCCCACGGCGTATTCGAGAATCAGATCCCACCCGATGATCCAGGCGATGAGTTCGCCCAAGGTCGCGTAGGCGTAGGTGTAGGCCGAGCCGGAGACCGGCACCATCGCGGCGAATTCCGCATAGCAGAGCGCGGCGAAGCTGCAGGCCACCGCCACGAGGATGAAGGAGACCACCAAGGCCGGCCCCGCGCCGAGGTGTTCCGCCCCGCCGGACGCGGCGGTGCCCACCGTCGAGAAGATCCCCGCCCCGATGATCGCGCCGACCCCGAGCAGCGTCAGGTGAACCGGGCCAAGCACGCGCTTGAGCTGCTGGTGCGGCCCGCTGGTTTCGCCGACAAGGTGATCAAGCGATTTGCGGCGGAAAATGCGGTGCATGAGGCGGACGGAGGAGAACCAAAAGATCAGTGCGAACTCAGCGAGGAGCGGAGGACCCGGAGTTGAAGATCAAGCAACTCTGGCGGAGGGGCGGTTCGATACTGTGTGCGATGGGCTATTTCCGCACCACATTCAGTCCTTCCTGCACGTCGCCGGTGGACTCATTGGTGATGCGTTTCGCTTTGTAAAAACGGTTGCCGGAGATCACGGCGGTCGTGACGCCCTGGCCGAGCCGGATGTCGGGCTTGGCGATTCCGAAGCGGCAGTTGGAGATGTTGAGGTCGCCGGAGAGGGCGTCGATGGTGTAGGCTGCCAGGTCATGTCCCTGATTCAGAAACGTGCACTGGCTGAAGCTGACGGAACCCTTGCCGGCGATCCTGGCAATCTGCGAGGCGGGACCCCAGAACGAGCAGTTGCCGAGCTGGACCACGCCGTCGTGCGTCGCCGCGATTTCCATGAAAATGTCGGTCTTGTCATTGCCGACGAACTCGCCGTTGGTGATCAGCAAGCCCGGCGGCTGGCACTGCTCGACGTGGATCGCCCGGCCACACCAGTCCGCGCCGAGGCCGAGGAAATTGCCGTTCGCCGCCCCGTTCGGCCCGCGATAGAACCGATAGCCGACTTTCGCGCCGAAGACAAAGGTGTTGAGCACGTACTCCCAGTCGGTTCTGGCAAACTCGAAGGCCACGAGGTTCTCGCCGAGATACTTGATCAGCACGCCGCCGTCGGGGACGCCCTCGGAGCCCGCACGCGCCCAGTAGTGCGGGTTGAAGTGGACGTTCTCGATGCGGCCGATGTCGGTGCACTTGTCGATATGCACGCCGACCTTCAGCGGGCAGCCGAAGCAGTTGCGGATGAGGTGCAGCTCGTTGGCGTAGGTGCCGAAATCGATGGCTTGGTAGGAATTCACGAACGTGCAATCGAGCACGCTGCCGTGCATGCCCTTGCCCTGAACCGTGTAGGAATACGCGAGCGTGCCGGGGACCCGCTGCTCGGGGTAGAAGAACGTGATGCCCTTGACGGCGCTCGACGCGTTGATGGTGACCGCCCCAGGGCCCTTCTCGTCGTTCTTGCCGGCATGGATGAGCAGCACGGTTCCATTCGCGAGTTGGGCATGGTGGGGAGCCTGCCACACGCCGGCGAGCGTCACTCCCTGGGGCACGTTCAGCGGCTTGTCGATGCGGTATTTCGCCGCCTCCAGCTCGACGATTCCGCCACGATTGGCGCCGGCGTGGTCGAGCGCTTGCTGGATGGCGGCGGAATCATCGGCGACTCCGTCACCCTTGGCGCCGTATTCCCGCGGGCTAACCGCGCCGCTCGCGGAAGTGGCGACGAGTGCGATTCCGGCGATGGCTGCGGACAGGGTCAGGTTCGTTTGGTTCCTCATGGGTGGAGCCTGGCAGTGGGTCGGGCTTGAGTCAAGGCCACCGTGTGCCATTCCTTCACCAACCGGCGGGCATGACCGCGGAACAAGCCGTGCCATGCGCCCGGCTCCTCGATGCGGGGGGCTCGGTTGCGGCAGCGGTCCGCCAGGCGGGCGTGAACGAATCGACGTTGCGCCAGGCCTTGCGCGGCGGACGTGTCGTCAGGACGCCAGCGCCAGACGGGGCGGTCTCCCAAGACCGGGCGGAGGGGACGACCCAGTCGGAGCGGAGCCGCTCAGACGCGGTGTGGCGCTGCGCTTCCCACCGCACTCCATACCTCCCCCTGCCCGGGCGCGAGCCAAAGTCTGGAGTGCGGTGGGAAGGGCGCAGCCCGCCACCCCGCTGTGGCTAAACCGTTAGAGCGGCTGGGTTCCCATGAGGCACGGTCCGTCTCGCGGGCGGTCACGCCCCTCCCGAGTACTTTGGCTCCGAGGATGCCCGTTAGGGAGCGACGACATGCCTGTCGTCGAGCGGAAGGAGCATCCATGAACAGAGCCTTCGGCACGCACTCATGGGCCGCCCTTCCGCTACCACCACAAGAATGTGGTGGCTCCTTATC
>JAPLUI010000297.1 GCA_026397725.1 Verrucomicrobiota bacterium
ATCCCATAGGACGGAAAGCGTCAAAGGAGGAACTGAAAAGCATCCATCTTAAACCCAATAAATTTCACGGTGAATGGAATTACAAAATCATACCATCATAAATGTCCGTATTGGAAAGTTTATTTATTTACACCGCCTTAGAGTTGGTTGCGGGTCAAATAGCCGAGCGGGGCGTACGGATTGTGATCACGCAGGAACCCATTATGCTTTACGGCGACAGGTTGCGGCTGACGGAGATCTATCAGAATTTTCTGGACAATGCCGTTAAGTTCATGGGTGATCAGAAGGAGCCTTTGATTGAAATCGGTGCTATAGAAAAAGATAGAGAAACTATTTGCTTTGTGCGCGACAACGGCATGGGTATCGACCTGAGGTACAAGGACAAAATGTTCGGCCTTTTCGAGAAGCTTAATCCTGAGATGAAGGGCACGGGCATCGGCCTTGCTCTGGTGAAACGGATAGTCGAAGTGCATGGCGGAAGAATATGGGTGGAATCCGAAGGGTTAGGCAAGGGAGCGTGCTTCTACTTCACGCTACTGCGGAAGAGTTCGGAGTAGGGAGTTCGGAGTGCGGAGTTCGGAGTAATGAGTGCGGAGTGCGGAGCAAAAACGTTCAAAGTTCAAGGTTCAAAGGTTGGAAACAATTTTGGATTCTTAATGTAGGGGCAGGTTTCAAACCTGCCCTGGGGTTCGTCTTTCTTTTTCACTCCTCTGGTGGGAGGGAATTAGAGGGAGGGGGATTGAAATCTCATGCGAAGGTTCCTGGTGTGTTATCAAAGAATTGCTTGAGCCTTGCTGGGGCACTCTGATGTTCCGACCTCTCCCGTTAGACTCCGCCCGCGCCACCTGCTCAATCAGACCCAATCAGGCTGCATGACTGGCCTCTTGGGCCGCTTTGCCTTGATTGCGTCGGGAGTGCCTCAAAACCGGCCGAACTCCGTCACGCCGCCTGAAAACCCCTCATCTATCCGCCTCAAGGTGCGGAACTCTTCTTTCTCAGGCAGCCCCAGGAACAGGAAGAACTGGCGCTGACAAATCCTGCGGATGCAAGGGTAGCCGACAGGCGATCTTCCCAATCCTCCGCCCCGGCGGGCATGGGCACGCCTGGAACAAGCAAACGGGGGCGGCTCATTCCCAGGCCAGGCCAACCCCGCCCACGGAAAGGCGCAAGCAATAGATCGCGATTGCACCAGTCCCCATGGCGTTTGATACGCGAACGGCCTGGAGCCGGATGCTCCGGCCACAGACAGCCCTTCATTCGCCCGCCCGCCGGTTCATTCGCTGGCCGGCACACAGGCGTCGCGCTGGCCGCTGGCGGCGACGGAGATTTCCCTATCGGCCGTTGCCGGATCGGTGCTGTTGCCGCTGGCCACGCAGTGGGCGGCGACGCCAGCGTTGAGATAGATGCCGCTCTTGAAGTTGCCGGTGGCACGGCTGTTAGTCACACTGCCGTCGGTGGCGTTGATGCCGATGTTGCCATTGCCGTATGCGTTGCCGTTGGTCACGCAGCCCTGATAGACATCCATGCCGTGGTTGCCGTTGTAGGAGGCGCTGGCATTGGTCACGCTGCCATACCCGGCCGAGATGCCAGTGTTGCCATTGTTGAAGACGACGGCATTGGTCACGCTGCCGAACTGCGCGAAGATACCGCCACCGCCGTTGCTGGCGGCAGTCGCGTTGGTCAGGTCGCCGTTCTTGGCGTAGATGCCGACATTGCCATTGTTGAGCGCAGTGACGTGAAGGAGAACGCTCGAGCCATCGAGGTCAATGCCATACTCGCCGCACTGCTCCACGGTGAGATGGGAGAGGAGCACGCCGTGGGCGGGACTGGCATCCACATCCTGGATGCCGCGGGTCCAGCCCGGGCCGGCAAAGGTGGCCTGCCAGTATTTGGGGCCGGTGTAAGTCCGGACGGTGCCGCCGGTGATGCGACCGTTCTTGATCTCGATGCTGCGAAGATTGGCCGCGATGTCAACGGCGTTGCCTGCCGTCTGGTTGGCGGTTTTGCTGATGAGGGCGAAGCCGTTGAGGTCGAGGGTGACGTTGCTGGCGGTGATGTTGATGCCATTGCCGGTGGCGACCTCGACGTTGCCGGTGAGGTAATAGGAACCGGGCTGGGAAATGGTGTAATGCGGCCCGGCGATGGGCACGGCGGGACTCTTGGGGATGGCGGTGCGGGCCTCGATCTGATCGAGCGATTTCATGGTCGGCGCAGGCCCGCCGGGCGGGGTGAGCGGGCCTTGGGCGAGCACGGCGGTGGCGGTGGCGAGTAGCAGTGGGACGGCGGTTTTCATGGTGGTGGTGGGCCGGGGTTGATTGGGGTTCAAGGCGAGAGCGGCAGGTGGGCGACAACGCGGAAGAAGCGGCGCGGCCCGGCGGGATAGCCGAAGGTCCGCAAGGTGGTGGCCCCGGAGTCGGGAGCGAACAGGCCCAAGCCGGAAGCGGCCCACGCGCCGACCCCATCGGTGTCGCGCTCGATGGTGTAGAGGCGGTTGGGTTTGGAAGTGAAGGTGAGCGCCACCTGGGTGAAGGCCGCGGTGTGGGATTGGCTGACGATGCGCAGGCGGTCGGCCGGATTTTTGGGCTGGGTGTTGGCGGCGTATTCGCTGCGGTCGCTGGCGCCGTCGTGGTCGGTGTCGCTGATGGCGTTCATTACTCTGAGGGTGCCGCAGTAGCGCATTTCGTAGGCATCACCGATGCCGTCGCCATCCGTGTCCGGGGTGGCGAGGCTGGTGGTGACGAGATCGGAGGACGGGGTATCCAGGGCGATCCAGCCGAGATTGGCGGCGTAGGCGTAGCCGGTGAATTTTCCGGTGAGGAAATCCAGGCGGGATTGGCCGTAGCTTTGCTCGAAGTTGAGCCAGCCGACGTTGGCGGCGTAGGCATAGCCGGTGAGGGCGCCGCTGGCGGCAAGGTTCACGCCGAAGTCGCTGGCGGAGGTGTTCGAGTAGGTGTGGCCGTTGGCCGGGGAGCCATCGCCCAGATCGATCCAGCCGAAGTTGGCGGCGTAGGCTTTGCCGGCAAGGTAGGACTCGGTCGCCACCACCCCATCGGCGGCGCTGGTGCGGAAGTCGATCCAACCGGCATTGGCGGAGTAGGCGAATTTGTCGGTGGCGGAAATGGTGGATCGCGATTGCACCAGTCCCCATATGCGTGCGTATTCCATTTCCTCCGAGTTCAGGACGTCTGAGCCTTGGCGACGCCGGAATCGGTCCCCCGTTGCCCATGAAAAGACATTGGTGAGAGCACGGAGCGACGACGCCATCAGGTGATCCCGCTGGCTTCCCGGTGTAGTACAAAATGTGACACGATTATCACAAATGCCGCACTACCGGGCGATGCACTTGCGGCATATAGTTGGCGGGACGGCGACCTACTCCTTCTCGAAGAGCTTATGACCAAGCTCTGCCGTTGGTGGGGCGCAACCAAAGAAAGCGAAATGAAAATCTACCAAGAAAATCCCGCCGTCCGGCAAGCCGCGCCGTTCGTTGTCCCGCCATTCGACCCCGGAGAGCACGCGACAGTCACCCGCTTCGATTGGTGGGGGTTGCACCCGCCGGTCGCCCGCTTCGATTGGTGGGGTTGGTACCCGCTCTACGCATCTTGGTGGCGCAGCTGCTGGGGCGGAAAGACTGAGCAACAAGCCCGCGAATCACTGGCGAGAGGCAACGGCGATTTGGACGTGTATGCGGTCAAACTGGTTATGGAGCATCGAGGCGTGTTCACGATTATCGAGGAACGCGAGTGCTTGCTGCCGGAGGTCTGGCATCTCATCGCGGACAGGAAGAAAATCCCTGGCGAGGAGCAACGGCGACTCGGACGTCTATGCGGTCAAACCAGTGACGTGGGATTGAGGCGTGTTTCCGGTTATCGAAGAACACGAGTGCTTGCTGCCGCACGTCTGGCATCTGATCGCTGGTAAGCGCAAGCGGGTTGCTCCAGTCTAAGGACAAATCGACGGCAAACCCCGGCCAGACTGCCGCCAACGGCGAAATGCTGCTGCAAAGCCACGTCCGCACCGTCGGCCCGGACGCTCCAATGCTGGATTTGAGCTTTGATCTGGTATGGATTTCCATGCGAAGGTTCCTGGTGTGTTATCAAAAAATTGCTTGAGCCTTGCTGGGGCACTCTGATGTTCCGACCTCTCCCGTTAAACTCCGCCCGCGCCACCTGCTCAATCAGACCCGATCAGGCTGCACGACTGGCCTCTTGGGCCGCTTTGCCTTGATTGCGTCGGGAGTTCCTCAAAACCGGCCGGACTCCGTCACGCCGCCTGAAAACCCCTCATCTATCCGCCTCAAGGTCCGGAACTCTTCTTTCTCAGGCAGCCCCAGGAACAGGAAGAACTGGCGCTGACAAATCCTGCGGATGCAAGGGTAGCCGACAGGCGATCTTCCCCGATCCTCCGCCCCGGCGGGCATGCGCTGGCCTGGAACAAGCAACAAGCAAGCGGGGGCGGCTCATTCCCAGGCCAACCCCGCCCACGAAAAAGCGCAAGCAATAGATCGCTATTGCACCAGTCCCCATAGCGTCCGGAACGCAGCCGGCAAGATGCCGGCGCTCCCCGTCGTTCCGTTGACACCGCAGACCGGGCGTGAATCCCCTCGCACCCGTGAGTGGCTCATCCAGCCCGAGGCCCTGCGCTGCGGCGTGGGTGGCACGGGCGAGGCCTCCGCATTTTCCGCCCGCCGAAATTTTTGCAACGCAGGCTTGCCGGGTGCGGCGTGGAAGGGCATATTTCGCGCCGACTGGCACCGGGCGCTCCACGCGTACCGCGCCCGGCGTGCTTTTCCGACCCATGAGCGACATCCATCCGGCTACCGTAGAACCCAAGCTGCCCAAAGACCTTGCTGCCGAGAAAGGCTTGGTCAATGTGCGGATTAACGGCATTTGGCACCGGTTTCCCAAAGGCACGCGGATGCTCGAAGCCTGCCGCCAGGTGCAGGTGGCCGTGCCGCACTTCTGCTACCACCCGAAGTTGACCGCGCCGGGGAATTGCCGGATGTGCCTCGTCCAAGTCGGCATGGCCCCCCGCCCCGCCCCCGGCCAGGAACCGCAGCGCGACGAAAATGGCTACGAACCCATCACCTGGATGCCCAAGCCGGTCATCGCCTGCGCCAACACCGTTAGCGAGAACATGGGCATCTGCACCACCAGCCAACTCGTTGAAACCTGCCGTGAGGGAGTCATGGAGTTTCTCCTCATCAATCACCCGCTCGATTGCCCGATCTGCGACCAGGCCGGCGAATGCCGCCTGCAGGAAAACTCCATCAGCCACGGTCACGGGACCTCGCGCTTCCACGAGATGAAGGTCAAGAAACCGAAAAACGTCGCCATCGGTCCGCGCCTCCGCCTTGATGACGAGCGCTGCATCATGTGCGGCCGCTGCATCCGCTTCATGGACGAAGTGGTCGGCGAGCCGGTGCTCGGTTTCACCCAGCGCGGCACTCACACCACCCTCAGCGTCCACCCCGGACGCCTGCTGGATTCCAACTACTCGCTCAACACCGCCGACATCTGCCCGGTCGGCGCGCTCACCGCCAACGACTTCCGTTTCCAAATGCGGGTCTGGTTCCTCAAGGAAACGCCGAGCATCGATGTGAACTGCGGCACCGGCACCAACATCACGGTGTGGACCCGCGAAAACACCATCCACCGCATCACCCCGCGCCGCAACAACGACGTCAACTCCGACTGGATGCCGGATTCCCACCGGCTCAATTTCCACTACCTCGATAGCGCCGCCCGCCTCACCGAGCCGCTCGCCAAGACCGACACCGGGCACCGCCCGCTCGGTTGGGCCGAGGCACTCAAGACCGCTGCCGCGAAACTCACGGCGCTGGCCCCGGACCAAATCGCCATCATTGCCTCGGGCCGCATGACCAACGAGGAACTCATCCTCACCCGCAGTCTGGCGGAAAAGATCGGCACGGCCCAACTCGCGCTCGTCCCTCGCTTCGGCGCCCCGGACGGCCTGCTCATCGCCGCCGACCGCAACCCTAACACCACTGGCGCCAAGCTCATCCTCGGCACCGATGACCCCTTCGCCAAGCTCGATGCCATCCGGGAGGCGCTCCGCGCGGGTGGCCTCGCGGCGCTCATCGTCCTCGGCGAAGATCTCATCAGTGAGGCCGGCTTCACCGCCGACGATCTTGGCAAGCTCGAGTTCCTGCTCCAAACCCAGCTCCTCGCCAACCCCACCGCCGACGCCGCCCACCTCGTCCTGCCCGCCGCTGCGTTCGCGGAGAAACGCGGCTCGATGGTCAACCTCTCCGGTCGCCTCCAACGCCTCAACCGCGCCATCGGTCTGCCCGGCCAGGCCCGCGATGATTGGGAGATCCTCCGCGACCTCACCCAAGCCATCACCGGCGAACCTTCCACCCTCCATCAACTCGAGGACGTTTTCAAAGAACTTGCCGCCACCATTCCGGCCTTCCATGCTCTCACCCTATCGGAAATCGGCGCTGCCGGTCTCCCCCTCATCGAAACCGGCCACCAGATCCCCCTCCTCGAAAACGAACGCGCCCGCCAAGCTGCGGGGGTGATAAATGGGTAGTGGTTAAAGGTTAAAAATTATGTTAGACATCCTCATCCTCCTCATCAAGATCATCGCGCTCACCTTTTGCGTGGTCTTGCCGCTGGTGCCGGTTTCGGTCTTTTTCGAGCGGCGCTTCTGTGCGGTCATCCAGGACCGGGTCGGTCCCAACCGGGTGGGCCTTCCCCTCACGTTGTTCGGATTCAGGAAGGACTGCAGCGTGCTCGGCCTTGGCGGGGTGATCCAACCGATTGCCGACGGCATCAAGCTGTTTCTCAAGGAAGACTTCACGCCGCAGCACGTCCGCAAGGTGTTTTACTGGCTGGCTCCGGCGCTCACCGTTGCCCCGGCCCTCATCACCGCCTGCGTGATTCCCTTCGGCACGCCCATCACCCTGTTCGGCCACACCGAGAAACTGGTCATCGCCGATATCGACATCGGCCCCCTGTTCATCTTTGCGGTCGCCTCCATCACCGTCTATGGCATCACCATCGCCGGATGGGCGTCCAACTCGAAGTTTCCCTTCATCGGCGGCGTCCGCTCGACCGCCCAAATGATTTCCTACGAAATCGCCCTCGGTCTCTCGATCATTCCGGTGCTGCTCTACTTCGGCGATCTCAACCTCAGCCACATCGTCCAGCAACAAGCCGAGCACGGCTGGCTGTTGCTGCCACTCTGGGGCCATGACGCCAGCCATCCCCTAACGGAAAAGCTGTTGTTTTGGTTCCCTGCGGCGATTGCCTTCCTCATCTTCACCGTCTCTATTTTTGCGGAAACCAACCGCATGCCCTTTGACTTCCCCGAGTGCGAGACCGAACTCGTCGGCGGCTATCACACCGAATACTCCTCGATGAAATTCGCCATGTTTTTCATGGGTGAATATGCCGCGATGGTCATCGGCTCGGCGCTCATCGTCACCGTCTTCCTCGGTGGCTGGTCGCTGGGCTTCGGCACCGATGCCTGGATTTCCAAGCTCAGCGTCGGCGGCTTTGGTTTTGGCGGGCTCATTCATCTGGGCATTTTCGTGGCCAAGGTCGTGGCCTTCATTCTCTTCTTCATTCTGGTGCGCTGGACCGTCCCGCGCTTCCGCTATGACCAACTCATGAAACTCGGCTGGGTGATCTTCTTTGAAGCCGCGCTCGTCAATGTCTTTCTCGCCGCCCTGATCGTGGCCGCCCCGCACCTCAAGGTCGCCATCATCGGCGGCGGTGCCGTCCTCCTCCTCATCGTCACCGCTGCCATCATCTGGGTCGCCGTGCTGTCCGAGGAAAAACCCGAACTCCTCCGCGCCTGACATCCGGCAGCCAGCACTCATCTTGACCGAAGAACTGTCAGTCCTGTTCGAGGTAGTCCGGAAGCTTGACAGCATGGGCACGCCCTACATGCTCACCGGCTCCATGGCCGCCAACCTCTACGCCATGCCCAGAATGACCCGCGACCTCGACCTTGTCGTTGCGCTTTCCTCCGAGGATGTCGCCCGACTCCCCGCCGTTTTCCCTCACGAGGATTACTATCTTTCCCCCGAAGCCGCCCACGCGGCGCTCCTGAACACATCCTGCTTCAACCTCATCCACCTCGCCACCATGATCAAGATTGACCTCATGGTGCGCAAACCGGAAACCTACCGCCTCCACGAATTCTCCAGACGACAACTCCACCACATCCGGGATCATCCCGTTTGGGTGGTCAGCAAGGAAGACCTCATCCTGTCCAAGCTCGCCTGGGCACGCGACTCACACTCCGAAAAACAGCTTGGGGATGTGCGGGCCCTGTTGGCCACCGGATGCGACCTTCAATACCTTCAGCAATGGGCACAGCACCTCCAACTGACCGACATGCTAACACAGGTTTCAGCGTGAGCGACACTCCGCTGGAACTCAACAGCCTCATCCACCGGCGCGTCATGGCGCTCGGTGAGGAGCGGCGTTTTCTCATGGGAATGTCCATGTTGGCGACCGTCCGCGAGTTGATATTGTCCTCCCTGCCTGCCAGCCTTACCCGCCAGGAACGGATGCTCGCCCTCTACCAACGCCTCTATGGCTGCCCCTTCCCGCTATCCCCACCCGCCTAACCCTCCTTTCCCCATGGCAGTCATCAAACTCCAACGCCCCAAACTCGGCCCCGGCGAGCAGATCTATCTGCTCGCCCTCGCCAAGGGCTTTTTCATCACCCTGACCCACGCGGTCAAGTCACTCCTCGGCAAATCCATGGGGGCCAAGGACCTCGCTTCCTCCGGCCTTGGCGTGACCATGCAGTATCCCGAGCAAACGTGGGACGAGCATCTTCCCGAATACTACCGCGGGGCTCCCGCGCTGGTCACCGATGAACAAGGCCGCGAACGCTGCGTCTCCTGCCAACTCTGCGAATTCATCTGCCCGCCCAAGGCCATCAGAATCAAACCCGGCGAGATTCCCGCCACCGATCCGTGGGTCAAGGTCGAAAAACGCCCGGTGGAATTCGACATCGACATGATCCGCTGCATCTACTGCGGCATGTGTGAGGAGGTCTGCCCCGAACAGGCCATCTTCCTCCGCAAGGACTACGTCATCACCGGCATTTCCCGCCAGGAAATGGTTCACGACAAACAAAAACTCTACGCCATCGGCGGCGTCCGCGTCGGCCTCGTCAACAAGTGGAATGAATTGAAATGAGTTCCCGGTTACTTGTTATCAGTTAATGGTTAATTGATCCCTTCGCCTCCAGCAACTTCGACATCTCTCCCAACTCTTACCTCTTCCCCGATAACTATTAACTAATAACTCTCCTCCCCCATGCCCTCTTATCTCTTCTGGCTTTTTTCATGTGTGATGCTCATTGGCGGCGGTGCGGTGATCGCGTTGCGGAATCCGGTGGCCAGCGCGCTGGCGGTGGTCACCTGCTTTGTCGGCCTGGCCGGGCTCTTTGTCGGCCTGAGCGCCTTCTTTGTCGGGGTCATACAAATCCTCGTCTATACCGGCGCGGTGATGGTGTTGTTCCTGTTCATCATCATGCTGCTTGATCTGAAGGATGAGGTTAGGCGTGCCAAGCCACTGGCCCCGATCATCGGCGGGCTCGGCCTGGTCATGGCCTTTGTCGTCCAACTCATTGGCGTCCTCTCCTCCCGCACGGCCGACACCGCCGTCCCCGCCCTTGACCGGGCCACGCTCACGGAAGCCGCCAGCACCCTCGTGGATTCCGGCACCATCGCCGCCACTGGCAAAATTGCCACCGCCCTCAACGCCGGCACGCTCCCGGACGTGCATCTCATCGGCCGCATCCTGTTCACGAACTACAATCTTCCGCTGCAAATCCTCGGGGTGCTCCTCCTCGTCGCCACCGTCGGTTGCGTCGCGCTCTCCAAGAAGACCACCCCATCCGACTGAGCCGCCCGAGCCGCCCGATAACTGACAACTGATCACCCCCGCTCCCCCATGGCTACCCTGAACAACTACCTCCTCGTCTCCGGCCTGCTGTTCGGCATTGGTCTGGCTGGCGTGGTGTTGCGGCGCAACATCATCGTCGTCTTCATGTGCCTTGAACTCATGCTCAGCGCGGCCAATCTGACCTTGGTGGCGTTCTCGCGTTTCCACCCCACCCATGGCCTGCCGGACTATAACGGCCAGATGCTCGTCTTCTTCGTCATCACCGTCGCCGCGGCGGAGGTCGCCGTTGGTCTCGCCATCATCGTCGCCCTCTACCGCGCCCGCCAGACCATCCACACCGATGAACTCACCAGCATGCAGGGCTGAGGCACCAACTGATCCCTCCCATTCATCCCATTCATCCCATGCATCCGCTCACCGACATCCAGCTAGAAGCCCTGTTGGGCGATCTGGAGTCCGACTGCGCGGAACGCAAAGAGGCGTGGGCTGGCTCCGCCCCCGAGAAGGTCCGCGAGGCAGTCTGCGCCTTCGCCAACGACCTTCCCAACCACCAACAACCCGGCATCGTCTTCATCGGCGTTTGTGACGACGGCACTCCGGCCGGCACTCCCATCACCGACCAGCTCCTCCTCACCCTTGCCGACATCAAGACCGACGGTCGCATCGTCCCGCCCCCCACTCTCACGGTCGCAAAGCGCCACCTCAACGGCCAAGAGGTGGCGGTCGTTTGCGTCTGGCCGGCCGATGCCCCGCCGGTCCGCTTCAACGGTCGCATTTGGATCCGCATCGGCCCGCGCCGCGGTCTCGCCTCCGCCCAGGACGAACGGATCCTCAACGAGCGCCGTCGCCACCGGGATCTTCCCTACGACCTCCACCCGATCCCCTCCGCCACCCTTGCCGATCTCAGTCGCAGCTATTTCGAGGAAAACTATCTCCCCAACGCCTTTGCCGAAGACGTGCTCGCCGCCAACGAACGAACCTACGAACAACAACTCGCAGCCTGCCGCATGATCGTAGCAGCCAATGACCCCACCCCCACCGTCCTCGGCCTCCTCACGCTCTCCCCCAATCCTCAATTCTGGCTGCCCGGCTCCTATGTCCAGTTCCTCCGCGTCCAAGGCGCCGAGTGGAGCGACCCCATCATCGACGAAGCCACCATCAAAGGCCGCCTTGAACGCATCGCGGAGCGCATCGATGACCTTACCGAATCGCACAATCGCATCGCCATCGACATCACTTCCGCCCCGCAGGAGCAGCGCTATTTCACCTATCCCCAGGCAGCGATCAAGCAACTTGCCCGCAACGCCATCATGCACCGGGCTTACGAGGGCTCCCACACCCCCGTCCGCATCTATTGGTTCGATGACCGCATCGAAATCATCAGTCCCGGCGGCCCCTACGGTGACGTTACCGCTGAAAACTTCGGCCAGCCCGGCATCTCGTCTTACCGTAATCCTCACATCGCCGAGGCCATGCGCGTCCTCAATCTCGTCCAACGCTTCGGCGTCGGCATTTCCATCGCCCAATCCTCCTTGCGGGAAAACGGCAACCCGCCCGCCACCTTCCAAGTCGAACCCGGCACCATCTTCGCACGCCTCCATCCTAAGCCGATGAGCGTGCCCGCCAAAGGCCATTCAAACAAATATTGACACCTCCATGACTCTCGCCTGGCTCCTGCTATTCCTTCCGTTCGCCGTCACGGTGGTGAACCAGCTCGTTCTGAATAAGACCGGGCTGGCACCCATGGTTTCGGTGGCCTCCGCACTGGTCACCTTCATCCTCGCGGTGATGCTGCTGGGCACGCAAGGCACCGCCGCCTTCCCGTGGGCCAACGTGGGCAACTTCCACCTCGATATTGGCATCCACCTCGACAAACTCTCCACCGGCATGATGCTGGTGGTCACTGGTGTCGGCCTGGCGGTTCATGTGTTTTCGCTCGCGTACATGAAGGACGACGAGGGGAAGGCCCGTTACTTCACCGGTCTGTCGTTCTTTATGTTTTCGATGACGGGCATCGTGCTGGCTGACAATTTCATCATGACCTTCATCTTCTGGGAACTTGTCGGGTTCAGTTCCTATCTGCTCATCGGTCACTGGTATCAGAAAGACAGCGCCGCCGATGCCGCCAAGAAGGCCTTCATCACCAACCGCATCGGCGACTTCGGTTTCATGATCGGCATCCTCATGCTGTGGGGCATCACCGGCCAGCTCTCGTTCGACAAGATGAAACCCGGCCTGGAGGCCTTCCAAGCGGCCAATCCAACCATTTGGGTCGGCGTGCTGTCCGCCACCGTGCTATGCATCTTCTGTGGTGCCGTGGGCAAGTCCGCGCAGGTGCCGCTGCATGTCTGGTTGCCGGATGCCATGGAAGGTCCCACCCCGGTCTCCGCGCTGATCCATGCGGCGACCATGGTGGCCGCCGGCGTCTATATGCTCTTCCGGGTACAATTCACGCTCGGCTCCGAGGTTTTCCAGCAACTTCCGGCGAGCGCCGTGATCGCCTGGACCGGCGGCCTCACCGCGTTGTTAGCCGCGCTGATGGCCACGCAACAGGATGACATCAAGCGCGTGCTCGCCTACTCGACCCTGTCGCAACTCGGCTACATGGTGATGGCGGTGGGCTTTGTGGCTGGGGATGCGGGGATGTTCCACCTCTTCACGCATGCCTGGTTCAAAGCCCTGTTGTTCCTTGGTTCCGGCGCGGTGATCTTCGCCTGCCACCACGAGCAGGACATCTGGAAAATGGGCGGCCTGATGAAGAAGATGCCGATCACCACCCTGACCTTTGCCGCCGGCTGCGCCGCACTCATTGCCGTTCCCGGCACCTCCGGTTTCTTTTCCAAGGAATTGATCCTTGATGCCGCCCATGAAGCGGGCTCACCGCTGTTCTGGGTCGGCGCATTCGTCGCGGTGCTCACCCCGTTCTATATGACTCGCCTGTTCGTCGTTGCCTTCCTGGGCAAACATCGTTCCGAGAACGCCGGACATGCCCATGAGGTCGGCCCGCTGATGTGGGTGCCGCTCGCCGTTCTGGCCGTTCTCGCCATTTTCTCCGGCTTGCCTTTCATCAACAAGCTCTCCCCCGCACTGCCCCATCATGCCGGCGAGTTCCACTTCAATCTGGTCGCCGGGGTGTCCATGGCCGCCCTGGTCATTGGAGTTATGGCGGGCTGGCGTCTCTATGCCGGCAAGGAAAAAGATCCCATCTGCATCCCCATCCTGCGGGAGCGCCTCAAGTTCGATTGGTTCTACGACACCATCCTCATCCGCTACTGCCAGGATGCTTTCGCCGCCATCATTCACTTCTTTGATGAATTTCTCATCAACGGCCTGTGCGTGGGCGGTCTCACCCGCAGTGCCGAGGGTCTGGGCAATCTCTTCCGCCGCGTCCAGTCCGGCAGCCTCCAGGGCTATGCCTTTGCCTTCGGCATCGGCGTCGTCCTCGTCATTTACCTCACTGTCTTTTTCTAACTCCCATGCTCGCCCTCCTCGTCTTCCTCCCCATCGCCGCGTTCCTTGCGATTCTGCTTGGTGCGCCCGCACGCTTGACCGCCGTCGGCGCTGCCGCCGTCAATCTGGCCCTCGCGCTCGTTGCCACTGGCACCTGGCACTGCGGTTGCTGGGGGTGCTCCGCCCCGGTGCTGGCCAAGCCGGCGATCAATCTGGCTTTTGGCTTCCCGGATGGCATGAGTGTGGTGATGGTGCTGCTGACCGCCATCGTCACCCTCGCCGCGGTGCTTTCCGGCAAGGCTCCGGCAGGTCGCGAGAAACTCTACTTCGGATCGTCGCTGCTGATGTCCGGTGGTGCGCTCGGCGCCTTTGCCGCCACGGATTTGTTTTTCTTCTATGCCTTCCACGAACTCGCCCTGATTCCGACCTTCCTGATGATCGGCATCCTCGGCCGCGGCGACCGCCGGGCCGCCGCCTGGAAAATCACCATCTATCTCGGGCTCGCCTCGCTGGTCCTGCTCGCCGGCCTCGTCTGGCTGGCGAATCTCACCGGCACCTTCGACATGGGCCGGATGGTCGCCGCCGCCGGCACCATTGACCCCGCCGCGCAGAAAGGCATTGCCGCCCTGCTGCTGGTCGGCTTCGGCACGCTGGTTTCGCTCTTTCCCTTCCACTCGTGGGCGGCACCCGCCTATGCCAGCGCGCCGGCACCAGTCGCCATGCTGCATGCGGGAGTGCTGAAAAAATTCGGCCTCTACGGCCTGCTGCGCATCGCCATCCCGCTGGTTCCGGACGGCCTGCAGGTTTGGCTCAATCCGCTGCTCATCCTGCTGTTAGGCAACATCCTGTGGGTCGGCTTCGTCACCATTTCCCAGAAGCGCCTCGATTTGTTGTTAGGTTATTCCTCGGTGATGCACATGGGCTACATCTTCCTGGCGCTGGCGGCGCTCATTGCCTTTCCGGAAAATCCGCTGGCCTGGTCTGCGGCGGTGGTGCTGATGTTTGCCCACGGCATTTCCATTGCGCTGCTGTTCTCCCTGACCGAGCGAATCGAGCGCAGCACCGGCTCCATTGATCTGGCCGATCTCGGGGGGCTGGCCAAATCCGCGCCGGCCCTTGCCTGCATGTTCGGGATTGCCGCCATGGCTTCCATCGGGTTGCCCGGTCTCGCCAACTTCGCCGGAGAAATCCTCGTGTTTCTTGCGGCATTCAAGTCTTACACCGGCACTGCCGGGCTCGGCCCCGTGCAAATCGCCTGCATTCTATCAATCTGGGGGGTGGTCATCTCCGCCGTCTATATGCTTCGCGCCTACCGCAACATTTTCCAAGGCCCGGCCGTCAAGCTCACCGCGAGCGCCCCGGACATTCCGCTGCCAGACAGAATTCCCGCCCTGCTGCTGATAGTCGCGCTGTTCGCCGTCGGCCTCTATCCGAACTTTTTGCTCAATCTGCTCAAGTAACCTTCGGCTGTCATCTGATAACCGATAACTGACAACTGATAACTTGCTTCCCATGCCCGCCTACTATCTTGAAGCCCTGACCGTCACCCTTGGCATTGTGTTGCTGATGGCCGAAGCCTTTGTCCCGTCGCAAGACAAGGGCTGGGTTGGCATTGCCGCCGCCATCGGCCTCGGCGTCATCCTCGGACTCACCTGCCTCGCCATCGGCCCTGAAGCCAAACCCGCTGCCGGCTGGGCGCACTGGCCACTCTGGAATTTCTACAGCTTCGACGGTCTGGCGCGATTCTATAAGGGCTTTGCGCTGCTTAGCACCATGCTGGTGGTGCTGATGGCGGTGGATTACCGGCAGATACTGGCCCGTTTCACCGGGCCATCGGGCACGGAGGCTGGCACCGGTGAATACCACGTGCTGCCGGTGTTTGCGTGTGCGGGGATGATGTGGATGGCCTCGGCACGGGATCTGGCCGGGGCCTTTGTCGCCCTTGAACTGGTCACCATCACCTTTTACATTCTCGTTGCCTACCTGCGCCGCAACGTCGGTTCGCTGGAGGCCGGGGTCAAGTATCTCATCCTCGGCGCGCTGAGCACCGGGTTTCTGGTCTATGGCATTGCCTGGATCTTCGGCACCACCGGCACCCTGAACCTCGACGTCATCGGCGGCATGCTGCATGATGGACGCGCCGACCAAATCCAACTCACGCCACTGCTCTTCGGCATTGCGCTGGTCATGGTCGGGCTCGGTTTCAAAGTCGGGGCCGTGCCGATGCAGATTTGGATTCCGGATGTCTATCAAGGGGCCCCGATTCCGACCACCGCATTTCTTTCGGTGGGGTCCAAGGCCGCCGGCTTCATCCTGCTGATGCGTTTTCTCGAGCCCTTCCTTGGCAGTGAACTCACCAGCAAGCCCGTGCTGACCCTGCTGCTTATTCTTGCCTGCGCCACCCTGCTGTTCGGCAACCTCGCCGCCATCCCGCAGAGCAACTTCAAGCGCCTGCTCGCGTATTCCTCCATCGCCCACGCCGGGTTCCTGCTGCTGGCTCTCGCGGCGTGGAAATCCGGCGCTGCCGATCTCAGCTCCGCCAAGGTGGTTTCGTTTTACCTGGCCACCTATCTGCTCATGACGCTGGGCGTGTTTTTCATTCTTGCCCAAGTCCGCATCCAGCGCGATGGCGAGGCCATCACCGACTTCAACGGCCTCGGCAAGACCAACCCCCGGCTGGCCCTCGCCCTCACCGTGCTGCTGGCCGCCCTTGCCGGGGTTCCGCTCACCGCCGGCTTCATGGGCAAGTTCTTCGTCTTCTTCCTGGCCGTCGAGGCACGCCTGTGGTGGGGAGTCGGCATCGCCACCGTCGCGGCCGCCGCCGGGTTTTATTACTACTTCAAAGTCATCCGTGCCATCTGGTGGGTGCTCCCGGCCGAGGTCGCGCCAATCAAGCTGCCCCCCCTCAGCACTGCTTGCATCGCCATCCTGGCCGTCGCCGTGCTCGTCATCGGGGTCTGGCCACAACCGATTTGGATGCTGCTCGCCAAGTAGCGGCACCCCCGTCTCCTGCCGAAGGCACCCCATCGATTCACTCGGCATTCATTCCGTGTCAGAGCGGGCACAGGGAGCCTGAGCCATGCTTGCCACCGCTTGAACCTGGCTTATTGCAATATTTACCAGTGGACGACTTTGGAAGCTTCCGGTTCATGGCGGGTGCTAGCGTTTGGTCATGTTCATTTCCGGCTGCCTTCCCCCTTCGTCCCGTGTTGGAGACGGGCGCATCCCGCGCCGTGCTGGCGGGTTCCTGCTGCTGGCCGGCCTGGCCTGCCTCGCCGCTCAGCCCGCGCTGGCGGAGGAAAGCAAGTTGCGCGTGCTCATCCTGAGCGGAGCTAACAACCACAACTGGCGGGAAACCACTCCGGCCATCAAGGCGGCGCTTGAAGAGACCGGGTGCTTCAGCGTCGATGTTGAGGAGAAGGTCGCGAGCCTCAAGCCGCAGGCGTTCGAGCCTTATGCCGTCATCCTCAGCGATTTCAACACCTTCGGCCAGGACGCGTCGGTGCAGGTCTGGGATGCCGCGATGAAGAAGGCCTTCATCGAGCACCTCCAAAAGGGCCACGGACTGGTCATCGTCCATGCCGGCAGTTCGGGTTTTTACGATTGGCCGGAGTTCCAGAAGCTCGCCTGCGGGTCATGGGGGGCCGCCACCAGTCACGGGCCGATTCATGTGGATCGAATCCACTTCACCGACGTGAAAAGCCCCATCACCGCCGGACTGGAGCCGTTTTGGATCCGCGATGAGTTCTGGAAAGACGTCGGTGTCGCACCCGGCGTCAAGGCCCTCGCCTACGTCCCTTCCCTCACGACGACCGACAAGGATCTCCCGAAAACCGCCAACATTCTCTTCACCACCGAAGTCGCTGGCGCCCGTGGCTTCGCAATTTTCCTCGGCCACGACGCCACCGCCATGAAGAACACCGCTTGGCGCACCCTGCTCCAGCGCGGCACCGAATGGGCCGCCACCAACAAAGTCACCCTCCCGCCAGCCAAGGATTGGCCCGCCACCCAGGCCGATGCCGAACGCATGGCGAAATAGCGGGAGCCCCCGCCGCCTCCCGCTGCCACCTTCTCCAACCTAACAACACATCCCATGAAAATCGGCTGCTTTGCCCTCATCCAACCGTTCTCGCCCATGCGGCGGCAATTCGAACTGATCCGCGAACTCGGCTTCGACTTCGCGGACCTAACCGACAACCACGACGGCGCCACCCTCGGCACCGAGTATGGCTTTTCCGCCTCCTTCAGCCTCGACTCGCATCCGGCGACGATTCTGGACATGGTCAACGAGTTCGGTCTCACGCTCACCAGCGTGTGTGCCCATGCCAACCTGCTGGATCCCACCTCGCCCGACCGCTACGGCACCGCCGAAATCATCAAGGCGATCAAGCTCGCCCATTTCCTCGGCGTCAAACAGGTCATCACCACCGAGGGCGACCCGAAGACCGACTTCGGCCACCAACTCACCGACGAGCAGCGGATCTTCAGCATCCGCGAGAAACTCCAGGAGCCAGTCCGCTGGGCCAAAACGCTGGGCCTCGAGTTGTTGTTAGAGCCGCACGGCATCCTCACCGACACCGTGGACGGCATGACCCGCATCCTCGACGCGCTGGGCCATGAGGACACCGTCGGCATCAACCTCGACACCGGCAACTCATGGCTCGGCGGCGGCGACCCGCTGCAGTTCATCAGGACCTTCGGCCCGCGCATCAAGCATGTGCATTGGAAAGACATGCCCGCCGAGTGGTTGCCCAAGCGCGGAACCCAGTTCGGTTGCGGAATGGGTCTGATTCCGTTAGGCGACGGCATCGTCGGCCTCGAGGCCATCGTCAAGGAGTTGTTAGCCAGCGGTTTTGACGGCCCCACCACCCTTGAGATCGCCGGCGAGGAAGCCGTCAAGGTGTCCGCCGCTCGCTTGCGCGAATGGTCCGCACGCTGAGAAAGCCCCGCACCACGCTTGATCGGCTTGACTTGCGGGACCTCCGCGCCACAGGCTGCGCGGCAGTGTTGCTATCTTCCACGCTTTTCCAAGAGACGCGCGGCACGGGGTTTTTCCGGGTGCTGGCCGGGAAGAACGCACCGTTTTATGTGGATGTGCTCGATGTCTTGGAGCGCGAATCGGCGGAGCGCCCGGACGGGATGGCGCGGGAGGAGGCGATCCTGCTCATCGCGGAGATACTCGAACAGCGGCCGGGGCTGGAGTTCGAGGAGGCGGCAGAACTGCCTGCCGCCACCCCGCGGGAGCGCGGGCGCGGACTGCTGGACTATCTGATTCAATGCCGCTGGTTGGAGGAACCACCACGCCGCGATTGGCGGCGCACGGTTCACTTCGATGCGCACGGGGCCACCTTGATGGCCGCCTTGCGCAAAATCGCCTTCCCGGATGCCGCCGTGTTCACCGACAAGCTGATCGCGGTGTGCGCGATGCTCGCGGACCCAACCGAAGTGCTGGACCATCCCTGGCAGGTGGTGGAAAACTGCCTCTCTAACGTGAAGGCGGGCCTCAACGAGTTGCGGGCGATGCAAAAATCCGTCCAGCGCCTGACCCGCAGGCAACTCGAGCAAAACACGCTCAAGGGCAATCTGGAACTCGTGTTCGATGATTACTCGGAGCAAATCTCCCATGCCTGTTATGGCGAACTCGTCAGGGCCCGGCTGCCGCTGCGCTTGCCGGAGGCGGTGCGGCACATCGGTGACCGCCTGTTAGGCGACGGTGGCGCGATGGCGGACATGCAAACCGAAGTGCTGCGCCGCAACCCGGCAATGAGCGCGGAGACAGCCCGCGCCAAGGTCGGCAACGCCCTCGACGAACTGGTTACATTGTTAGAAAACGTGTTGCCGATGGCGGACGAGATCGACCGGCGTACGGCGGATTTCACGCGGCGCTCGTTGTCGCGGTTTCGCTACCTCCAGGATGTGACGGGTGAGCGGCGTGGTGAAGTGCGGGGGTTTTTCGAGACGGTCAACCGGCTGCTCGCTGGCAAGCGCTGGTCCCATGCGCCGGGTTTGCCAGACCTGCCGGGGCTGCGCCTGCCGGCAGCCCGCCTGCCCGCCGGACTCGACTCGTTGTATGCGCCGCCGCTGCGCCGACCCCCAGTCGAGCAAGACGCATTCGAGGACACCGTGGACGACGACGACCGCGAAGCCGGCCTGCGCGACATGCAGCGTTCGTTGCGCGAAGCGCTCTCGGTGCAACGGGCTAACACGTTTGTCACCAGCCTGCCGGGCGGCAAGGGCGAACGCATCTCAAGCCGCGACTTGCCTGTCTCTGACGCCAGTGACTTGTCGGATTTGATCGCGCTGCTCCTGCACGCGGAGTCGTCCGAGGCCCGTTACCGCCTTGATGTGGCACGCGTCGCCGAAGAAACCAGCACGCCCGAGGTGGACCCGCTGGCAGGCTGCGTCGTCGAGCGCTTCGCCGTGATCAAGAAATAGGTGGACACGTCAGGCGATGATTCACGGGCATTGGCTTTCAGCGCGTGTGGAATCCATTGCAATGATCAAAATGTGATAAACCTATATCTTCTGCCCACATGTTTAAAAAACAAAAACGCTGGAATTCAACGCTGGCAAGGGATTCAGGGCAAAAAATGACTCGGATGGGCTGGAAGTCCCACTGCAACGCCAGCAAGTGCCAACTCATTTTCCGCCGGGATCAGACACTGTGTCGTTCGCCCCGGCAGAATTCTGATAGATCGCGCTTGGGCACCGCGCCCTCAGGGAGCGGCCGCGACCCGCGCGCGGAGGAAGCCTTTGTCCGGCAGGCCGTTGAAGGCGGAGAAGGTGCGGTATTCCCATCCCGTGCCCGTTAGATCGGGCAGTCCGCTGCCAACTGGCGGGGTGTCGGACTTGCCGCTGCAGGCAACCGGACTGTCCCAGCCTCCGGCGAGGTTGAGACTGCCTTGGATGGTATAGGTGATGCCGTCGATGGTGGCGGTCTGGACCCCGGTGAGCGGGAAGATAACCGTGCTCGAGCGGCGCACCGCACAGGTGAAGGTCAGTTCGGGGTCGCGGTTGCCATCGGCGCCAGCGGCCACGCGCCGGTCAAACAGGCCGCTGCTGGCAGGGTTGCACGGATCACCGTTGAACGCGAATTCGGCGAGGTTGGTGCAGCCGTCGCCATCCGGATCGGCGTCGTCCGCAGCGAGGCCGGCGGCGATTTCCTCAGGGGTGAAATGGCTGGCCCGCCATGAGAGGAGCGACTCCGCGATGACGAGCGTGCCGCTGGTCGATCCCGTGTGGTTCACGTCGTTGATGGTGGCCACCACGGCATAGGTGCCGACGGCGCTCGGCGCGGTGGCCGCGCCGTCGTATGTTAGATCAACTGCCAGTTCCGCCGGGTCGGTGGTCGCCGATGCGGATTTCGGCGAGCCGTCGTAGGCATGGGCCAGGTCACCGAGCGTGACCGTCGCGGTGGCTTGGTGAATCGTGCCGGTGGGGCAGTTCTCCAGCGTCACAGCATAGTTGGCTCCGCCATTGCCGTCGTCGAGTACAATGTCAGGCACAATCACCTTGTTGCCCTCGCCCGCGTCCTTCGTCTCAAAGGCCTGGCTGAGGGTCGTCGTGGTATCCCCGCTCGGCAGTGGCGGCGTGAGCGTCGGCGTGCCAGCCGCAGCGGTCGTGCCGTCGTAGGTCTTGGTGGCCGCCACCGCCGCCACGGTGAGCGCTAGCGGAGTGATCGTGCCGGTGGTGAAGGTCTGGAGCGTCACCGTGTAGTTGTCACCGCCATTGCCATCATCGATCGCGACGGACGGCACGATTTCCTTGTTGCCTGTGCCCGCGTGCTTGGTCTGAAAGGCCTGGCTGAGGGTCGTCGCGGTATCCCCGCTCGGCAGTGGCGGCGTGAGCGTCGGCGTGCCCGCCGCGGCGGTCGTGCCGTCGTAGGTCTTGGTGGCCGCCACCGCCGCCACGGTGAGCGCTAGCGGGGTGATCTCTCCCGTTAGGGATGGCTGGGTGAGCAGGTAGTTCGCCGCCGCGGTCCCGGCCAGCGTCATGGCGGTGCTAACAACCTTGCCGGGGCCCGCGTGCTTGTCCGCGAAGCTGCCGCTGGTGGTGTTGCCTGGCGTGAGCGGGTCGCCGCTGACCACGCCGCTCAAGCTCAGCGTCCCGGTTACGGTGGCGGCGCGGGTGCCGTCGTAGCTCTTGCTGGTGACAGCCGCGCCCGTTACCGTGAGTGGCTTCTGGCTGACGCTCTGGCTGCTCAAGGCGCTGGTGGTGGCGGTGAGGAAGTTGCTGTCGCCGGAATAGACGGCGACGATGGTGTCGTGGCTGCCGGCGCTCAGCGCGTTGAGAGCGGGGCTGATGGTGCAGGTGCCGCCGACCAGGCTGCCGGTGCCGAAGCTGGTGCCGGCGGCGCCGCCATCTTTGAGGGTCACGGTGCCGGTGGGGGTCGGGGTTCCGCTGACGGTGACGTCAAAGCTCAAGGCATCACCGTAGGTGGTGGTGCTGCCCGTGCCGACGTGGCGGGTCAGCGTGGTGCTTGGCGTTGGGAGCACGGTGAAGGTGGCGCTGATCGTGTGGGGCGCGGTCACGTTGCTGAACGTATAGCTGGCCCTGATTCCCTGTGACACCCCGTCAACTGATACCTCCGCCGTCTTGTAGCCTGGGTTAGGTGTGATGGTGAAAGTTTGGCTGGAGCCTGGGTTGACTGCGGTGGATCCTGCCGGGTTGATGGTGCCGCCGGTTCCGGCGGTGGCGTTGATGGTATAGTTGCTGGCCCCGCCGGTGATGAACTTGCTGAGCATGTCGGTTTCCAGCGTTTGCCGTTCCGAAGCTGACAGGGCGGTCTTGTACACGAACACATCGCCGATGTAACCGTTGGTCGTGGTCCAGCCGTCGGGTTCGTTGCGGCCGACGTTGATATAACTCCAGAACCCGGTGCCGCCGCCATTCCACTTCGGGTCCAGCGAGATGAAGCTGTTGGCGCCGGTGGCGGCCGCGCTGAGGATTGCCGTGGCGCTGCCGTTGGCATAAACGTTGTAGGAGCCATCGGTTTGGACAATCATGGTCAGGATGGTCACCTGTCCGTCAGGGATGGCAGCGTTGCTGAACTCAATGCTGCCATTGCGCCGGACGCACACTTTGCCGCCATCATTGGTAATTCCCAAGACCAGGCGGTCATAGAAGATGTCCACCAGCGACCGCCAGTTGCCGCTGTCGGCGGAGCGGGTCGGCTTGGCTGCCAGCACAATGCTGGCCCCGGTGCAGGGGATGGCGGTTGAATAGGTGCTGCCGAAGCGGAAAGCATCATTATCCGCATAGATGTTCTTCTCCCATTTCCGGCCCATGATCGTTTCCACCGTGGGAGTCCCGAGCGCGGTCAGCGTCTGGCCTGCGGGCTGATAGGTCGCCCAGTTGCCGGTGCTGCCGCTGGCCGGCAGCGAATCAGTCACCACGGAGAACAGCAGATCGGAGGTCCGCGGAATGTTGCGGGTGCCGTTCGCCAGCGCGAAGTTGATGTTAGAGGCGGCCGCATTGCTAACCGTCAGGCCCTGGGTCGCCGAGTTGAAGTAACTGGTTGCGGTGGCATTCACGCTCCAGGTTCCCATGGGAATGCTGACGCTGTAGTTGCCTGCGGCGTCCGTGGTCGCCGAGTAGGACGCGGGGCCGATGAAGCTCGCGGAAGTATAGAAATTGACCTTGGCACCGGCAATTGCCGCCAAGGTTGTCTTGCTGGTGACCTTGCCGGAAACCGCATAGCTTGGCATCGCCGCAAAGGTCGCCGAAATCGTGTGATTGGCGGTGACGTTGCTGAAGGTATAACTGGTGACCGCTCCCACCGACACACTGTCCACCTTCACCTCCGCAACAAAATAGCCGACCGCCGGAATGACGCTGAAGGTCTGGCTGCCACCGGAGTTGGCGAGGACCGCGCCGCTGGGGCTGAATGAGCCATTCGCGCCGGCGGATGAGGTGAGCGTGTGGATCGGCGTGCTGGCGGGAAAGAGTTGCGATTGCGGCACCACTTCCCGCGGCAGGCTGGGGCTGTACCATTCCAGCTTGCAGTTGGCATTGCCGGTGGTCTCCACATATTCGAGTTTGATGGTGTATTTCGTGCCGGCGACCAGGCTGATGCTGCCGTTGTCGTCGGTTCCGCCGCCACTCCACCGGTCGATGAGCAACTGGTTGTTAACCCATAACTTCACGCCGTCGTCATGAGTTAGATAGAACTTGCAGGTCTCGGTGAATTGCGGCTGAATCTCGCCCGACCATCTGGCGGTGAAGCCCTCGATGGGAATGGCGGCATTGGGCGAGCCGAGGCCCCAATCGAAGTTGACATTGGGGTCGGTGCGAGTGACCTTGAAGGTTTCGAAGTTCGAGCCGATATAATAATCGCCGCGGAGGCCGGTGCCGGTGCCCGGCGTGGGAATCGGGGCGAATACCGCGGCTACCGCATGAGCGGTCCTGACATCGGCAAACGTCACACTGGTCCGGTTTCCCACCGGCGCCCCATCGACGGTCACCGAGATGAGCCGGCAACCGCTGTTAGGTATCATTTTGAAGGTCTGCGTGCCACCTTGCGCCACGCTTACGGGTCCGGCGGGGAGGATCGTGCCGCTCGCATTGCCGGTGGTGGTGACGGTGTAGCTGGGGGCGACCGTGTCGAAGGTTGCGGTGATCGTGTGATTGGCATAGACCGGGTCAAACGGATAATACTTCACCGATCCAACCGAGACCCCGTCCACCTTCACATCCTTGATGAAAGAGCCCGCATCGGGGGTGATGGTGTAAAGGGCGGTGGCCCGCTTCAGCACGGTGGTGGTCCCCGCGGGGCTGATGCTGCCACCGGCGCCGGCCGTGGCGGTGATGGTGAAATGCCCCGCCGCAGTGGCATCGTCGATGTAGAATGGCGAGGCGGGGAGACCTTCCTTGTTATAGAGATTGGCGCCGGCGGGATTTATCCAATAGGCATAGGCCACCTTGCGTGGAGTGGCGACCGATGGCGAGGAGACCTCCACCGTGTTGCCGACGATCACCGCATCGGCCGCATACCAGGAACCGGTGGCACCGGCGATCACGAATCGCTGCAGCGTGCCGCCCACCACTTCGGTGGTTGGAACGTAGGGAGTTTTGGAGCCCACCATGAGACCGGAGCCGACATGATCGAACGAACATACCAGTTTGCTGCCAGAGACCGCCACGTCCCTGAGGATCGGGCCGCTGGCGACCAGGGATGGCTGTCCGTAGTCGTTCTTCAAGGCCCACAGCGCCAGGCGCTCGCCCACCTCCAGCTTGTCCTTGGGGTGGATGTCAGCAGCTTCGCCAATATCAAGCGCGGAAGCCATGCCTGCGTGCGGAAGATTGAGGACCATCGCCTGCATCTGCCGGGTGTCCGACCATGACCCCAAGGCATCCGGCGTGGTGCTGGTGGCAGGTTCCAGCCAGTTGGCGATCTGTACCACGTAAAACGCGAAATCATCCAGGCCGAACAAGCGCTTCCAGCCTTGCTGCAGGGCCTTTTCCTTGAGGTAATAGCTATCCGTGGATTGGCTGGTCACTTCCCGGTTTTCACCTTGATACCAAATCATCCCCTTGACGCCATACGGTGCCAAGGGATGGACCATGCCGTTGAATGCGGAAAACGGCCCCCATGGCAGGATCTCCTGGGTGTAGAGTGGTTGGATCACGGGGATGTCGCTCAGCCCTTCCGGGGCCAGCCAGATGTCGATGTTGGTGCCGCCGATCGACGAGGTGATGATGCCGATGGGCACGCCGGCGGCCTGATCCTGATAGATTTTCCGCGCGAAGTAAAACCCGATGGCCGAGAAGCCGCCCGCAGTACTGGAACTGCAGACCGACCAGTTGCTGGATAGGGTTTTGAGCGGATCTCTGGAGGTCACCATCGGCACGCTCAGATGCCGGATTCCCGGGAAGTTGGCGCTGCTGACATCGGCCGCCCGGTTGCAACTGTTCAAGTCCATCGCCGCGTTGGACTGGCCGCTGCAAAGCCATACATCACCGACCACGGCACCCGTGAGCGTGACGGTATTCGCGCCGGTCTCGGTGGCGGTGAGGTTCCCGCCGCTGGTTTTCGCCACCATGGCATCCAATGCCAGTTGCCAGTTGCCCTGCGTGTCCGAGGTGGTGGATTTGGTCTGCGTATTGAAGGTCACGGTGATGGCCTTGTTAGCCGCCGCCGTCCCGGCAACGGGAACCGGCTTGCCGCGCTGCAGCACCATGTTGTTTCCAAACAGCGGTGCCAGCGCCACCGTCGCTTCTGCGCTCGGCACCACCATGCAGGACGCCGTCATCGCAATCAGACAGCCTTCAATAATTCGTTTCATAGGATCTTCTTGGGGTTCTTGGTGGGTGGGGTGGATCACGTGGGGTGTAGCCAATCGATGGCAAAGCAGCTTCGCGGTACACCCGCTCACCCGCGCAACGCTAGGGTACCCCAGCGGGCGGAACAATGTCGATTTCGCGAATCCAGTGTTCAATTTGCGAAATGGAGTGGGGGATGAAATCATGGTGAGGCAAAATCAGATGAGGTGGCATCATGCGGATCCGCCAATTCCCGGGGAGGCCCACCTCGGCCTCATCCTTGAGGCGCGGCAACTTCAGGGGGTCTTCGAGTCCCGCGCCCAACTCGCCCGTCACGAACTCGCCGCCATCAAGGAGACAAAGCACCCCACTGCCGACGCGTTAGATCAGACCAGGGAATCATCCGGCATTGCATGGGCAGCTCTGGCTGCGGGCGGCATGGCGGCGCAACCGGAGTTCGCGCTGCGCGATGGCGACCGGGTGGAGCTGCCCGGCGACAGCATCACCGAACAGAAGCTCCACTTGAGCGCGGATCCCTTTTCCAGCACCAGCACCCGGCACGCGCTGTGGGTGTGGAACGAAGAGTAACGTGGGCGCAATCAGGAGCGCGTGCATGCTGCACGCTGACGGCCAGCGGACAGGTGGTCCGCTGGCTCGAAACAGGCGACAGCCGACAACATGTCGGCGCTCCTCACTTGGGGCACCATCGAAACCAAGTGACTCGGGAGCGGCGTGGTGTTGATCGACATGGCGATGTCACCATTTCCTAACAACACGGCGTCGGTGGAATACGGTGGCAGGCCCCCGCCGGTCCGAACGCCCACAGGGCGAACGTCCCGGCGACCGGAAGCCAGTGACTCATTCTGGCTGGTTGCATGGGATCATCGATGTGAGGTGATTGCCGCGCAGGGTCAGCGGACCTTGAGGCTGAGCGGGCCGCTGCCGGGATTCTCGAACGGACCGGCAGTTGGAGTTGCCGGGTTGCGTTTCCTGCCAAAATAGTCCGTGTCAATCCGCACGGGTGAGCCGTCCGGATTTTCATAGGGCAGGTCCGGAACCCGGGCTTTCCCCAGGATGTCGGTCGTCACCAGCGTGGTCGCAGCCTTCTGCATGGCTTGCCCCAGAGTGAACTGCAAATGGACGCCACCCTCTTGCTCGGTGATCTTGAACTTGGGATCAACCTCCGCCAGAGCCAGCGCAGCGACTTCCTTGGCATAAGGGCGGGCACCGTTGTAATAGACATTGCCGCCTGTTTGCAGCACGAAATTCCTCACATCATACACCCGGAGCCCGAAGCCGCTAATGCTCTTTTTCGGATCGGTCGTTGATACGGGCGCGTCGCCGGGAAGACCCTGACCGACGAAAATGTTGTTGAAGTAACGGTTGTCACCGCCCTGCGTGATGGTCAGGCCCGCGACGGCCGTCGAGTGCGGCTGCAAGTGGGGGGTCAGACGCCCCATGTCATACCAATTGTCGATTTTGCCGGTCATCAAGTTATGCACAAAGGCACCGCCTTCGGACATGTCCCACACGCTCCGGGATGACAGCAACAGGTTGTTGTCCACCAGAAACGGGCCGTGATTGACCTCCACATAGAGGTCTTCCTCGCTGTTGTCGTGAAACAAGTTGCCGGTGACGCGGGTGCCTTGCGACATCCAGTCGAGCCAGAGGCCGCGGTAGGCCCGATAGACATGATTGCCGCGGATTTCGCTATCGATGGCACCATGGAACTTGACCCCGGCCTGCTCGCAGCCGTCATAGGTGCGCTCGACATGGATGTCATGAATCGTGTTGCCAATGACCTTGCTGAAGGCCGCGCCGAGGCTGCCGACAATGCCCGCCTGGCCGCAGTGCGAGATGGTGTTGTTGCGGACCAGATGATGACCGATGGCGTCCTTGTTCCAACCGTTCTTGAGCGCGCGGTTGATCGTGCCCACGTAGCCCTCGGCCGAATTGGACGACTTGTTGTCAAACTCGTCGCCGTATTTGCCCAGGCTCACGCCGCTGCAGGCCGAATGCGAGATGACGTTATCTTCAATGATCCAGCCCATGCTCCAATGGGTGCCGATCAAGGCGACCTGCTCGGCGGTGGGCGGCGCCCACGGGGTGGCGGCATGGCGCATCGTGAAGCCGCGCACGGTGATGAAGTTGCGGCCCGGCTGGTCCGGATAGAAAACCGTCCGGCGCACGTTGATCTCGACGAGTTGTTCGTTGGGATTGACCCCCTTGAACTGCGCCCAGAGCGTGGTGCCATCCTGGTCCACCTGAGCAAACCAGAGCGGGGTTTGGCCGATGGGCTTGAGCACCTCTTCGAGTTTGGCAGCCTCGATCACCCACTTGCCGTTCAGATAGACGGCGCCGGTGTGATGCGGCCGGCCCCGGTCCCAGAACCAATCGCCATGAATCAGGTCGCGGTAAGGATTGAAGCCGCCGAACAGGGTGTTGGGAACGGTCACCTTCCAGACCTCGTCCTGCATCTTGACCCAACCCTTGACCACCTCCGAGCCCTTGATCTCCACCTGGTCGCCCGGCGCGGCCTGATAGATGATGCGCTTGGCGGCGGACTCGCCGCCGCGCGGCGGGTTGACCCGCTCCCGATAGACGCCGGCATGCACGGTGATGACATCACCCGGCTGCGCAAGGTCGGCGGCACGCTGGATCGTGCGCAGCGGCGCGAGCGCCGTGCCGGGGTGGGCGTCGTCGCCAGTGGTGGCGACGTGGAGGTCGGCGGCGTGGAGCGCGGTCGGTGGGGCTAACAACAAGGCGGCGGCAACGAGCAGGTAGGCATTCATCGGGTGAAATTGCGGGCGTTGGTTGGGCACGACTTGACTTTCTACGCGGCCCCTCCCCTGGAGCTTACAGCCGCGACATCGGAAGATGTCATCTCCCCTCTCAGGCCATTCAACTTTGAAATCATCGTTCCATGCCACCGGCCAGGCGGGGCAGAGGTGGAGCTTGCCGTGAGGTCCGGGTTGGGGAGCGAGCAGCATTTCCCGAATGCCGGTCATGCCGGAGCCGCCCCAATTGTGATCGGGCAGCCAGTCGTGGCCGGGCCCGAAGAAGGCGGGAGATCGGTCAGCGGCGTGGCGGAAGACTCGGGGCGGCTTGTTCGAAGATTTCGACGCTTGGTGGCGAAACGGTTCCCTCCTGATAAATTTCCAGATTGAAGAGCGGGACGTTGTGGTAGGCGACGAACTCCTTGAGCATGCCCGCCAGTTGTTTGGCGTTCCACCTCGGCGTGCCGACCGGACTGTCCTTGCGGGTGTGGACCCAGTCGCCTTCGGTGATGAGGCAGGCGCTGGCTTGCAGGCCCTGGTGGGTGCCGGCGGGATAGCAACCGTCGCCGCCACGGACGAGCAGGTTGTTGTATCCGCGGGGATCCTCGAAGCCCTCGCCGGTGAAATAGTCCTGAAATTCGGTGGGGGAGTTCAGTTCCCACGGGTTGAAGCCCACGAGGCGCTGGGAAAAACCGGCCTTGGCGGCACGGTCGAGTTTTTCCCATGGGGCGCTGCGGTAGTAATAGTTCGTGCTGCCGTCGTCGAACCACCAACCGGCGAGATGGTCCTTATAGCGTTCGCCGGCCTCGGTAATGATGGCCTGCCAGTTACCGAAGAAGCGGGAAGTGTCGGTGTCCCAGAAGCCGGCCGCCTTGAGCCATTCGCTGTCGTCGCTGGCACCGAGGTGGTAGTACAGCATGAGCTTGATGCCGCGCTGGCCAAGGGCCGCGGCGAGATCGGCGACCAAGTCGCGCTTGCTGGTGCGACCGGGGAGGATCTTTTCCAACGTGGCGAGCGGGGCCGGGAAATACTGGAAGGCGTGTGAGGTGGTCAGGACCACAAATCCGGCACCGGTTTGTCTCATTTGATTGGCAAAGCCCTCAACATCGAAGTTGCTGACGGCCTGAAGGGAGTCAGGCCAGCGGACAGTTTCGCATCCACGGCCATGAGAACGGTGTAGTCATCGGGCTTGAGTTTGAAGTCCGGAACGAAAGCGGCGTGGCCGAGGGCGGCAGTGATGAATAGGGCGGGCAGGAATTTCATGGTGGGAAAAAGCGGGCGGACGGTCCGCCCGAGGAGGCGAATTCAATGAACCGATTCTGCTCCGGAGCTTTCCCATTCGATGCCCCGGCGGTCAAGAATTTCCGCCTGCCTGGTGAAATGAAGTTGCGGACTTCATGGTGAAGACAGGCGGGAACCGGAACACCAAAAATAAGCCCACGCCCTGGAATTGTCCCTCCCGGCGGCATCGGGTGGTGTGCGCTCAGTCAGCACGCACTTGGACGAAGAGTTTGGGTGCGGTTAGCGGCGCTCCGGTAAGCGTGACCACGACGGCTTGCACGCCGTTACCATTCGCGGTTCCCGCGACTTGGCCGACGGAGGCCGCGGTGTTCTCGGTCAAAAGGGACACAAAAGGGACTTGCTCCTCCCCCCAAGGTGTGCTATTTACCAGTTCCGTTACCGGGCGCGGATCGCAACCACTGCCGGTTCCATGTTTCCTCTTCCCTAACAACAATCAACCTGTCACTTCTTCCACTTCCATGAAACCCCGCCATTCCAGCCGCCTGCTTCAGCTTCCCGCCGTCGTCGCCCTTGTTTGCGCCGGTGCCGCACTCGTGCAACCCGCCGCCCGTGCCGGCAGCGATACCTGGACCGGTGGCACGGATGGCAACTGGTCCACGTGGAGCAACTGGTCGTTAGGAACCGGAGCGCCAGGCGCAACCAACGGCACCACGAACACCAATACTGCCACCTTTAATATTTCTGTTGTCAGCTATGGCACCGCTGGCAGTCCCATCGTCATTGATCTGAATCGGAACCTCAAGAACATTTCCTTCGATACGTCTGTCGGCAGCTTCTTCATCGGCACCACCGATGGCAACCCGTTGCTCCTCACCGCCGCGGGATCGATTGGGCTGCTCTCAGCGGCCACCGGCACCAACTTGACGGAAACCATCAACGCGCCACTCAAGCTGCATGGCAACTACACCTTCAACAACGCCCGCGCGGATCTGGGGTCGAAGCTGGTTTTCGGTGGTGACATCACCAATGCGGCCGCTTCGACACTGACCCTCAGAAGCGCGAGCACGAACGGGGGCGCGGGGAACTTGATCAGCGGGATCATCTCCGATGGCGCGGGGGTGCAGAGCCTCGCCATCAGCGCGGGTACCGGCATGTGGACGTTGAGCGGAGCCAACACCTTCACCGGCAACACGACGCTCACGTCCGGCACGCTCAACCTGGGCAGCGCTCAAACTGACACCACCGGTCCCTTGGGCGGCGGCACCGGGGGGCTGCCCAAGGGCACGGTCAGCTTCGGCGGCGGCACCCTGCAATACTCGGCCAATAACCAAACCGACTATTCCAGCAAGTTCACTCCTAGCGGCACCAATGCCTACAAGATCAACACCAATAGCCAGAACGTCACGTTCGCCAGCGCCCTGCCCGACTCTAGCAGCACCGGTCTGACCAAATCCGGCGAGGGCACGCTGACCCTCGCCAATACCAACACCTACACCGGCCCCACCCTCATCAACATCGGCGAACTCACCTTGGATTCCAGCGGCGCGTTGAGTGCGTCTTCCAGTGTCACCATCGCCAAAGGAGCAACCTTTGACGTGTCGGCCAAGGGCACCTACGAGCTTGGTTCCGGCGCCTCACTCACCGCCAGCGGCACGGGCACGACGGTTTGGGCGGGCATCCCCAATGTTGCCAACGCCTCCGCCATCAAAGGCGGAACCACCGTCGCGCTGGGTTCCCGGCCGATCACGTTGAACCTGGCTGCGGGCCTCGCTCCCGGCAATACCACGCATCCCGCCCTCTATATCCCGCAGGGTGCCCTGTCATTGGGTGGCAATCAGTTTACCGTTAACGCCCCGGCGGTATTGGCGGACGGCACCTATCGGATCATCCAGGTCGGTAACGGCACGAGCGGAACGATCACCGATGGCGGTGCGTATCCGAATGCCGCCGGCACGGCGGTTGCCGGCAAGAGCGGTACCATTTCGGTGGGCAGCGGAAATGTGATCCTCACGGTGGCGTCGGCGACTCACAACTATGCCGACTGGGCGCTCACCTATGGCCTCAGCGAGACTGCCGACCAATACCATAACAACAACGGCGTGCCAAACGGGGTGGCATATTTCATGGGGGTGTCTCCCAATGTGTACACCGCCAACCCGGTCCCGGCCAGCAACCGCAAGATCACCTGGCCGAAGAGTCCGTTGTTCTCAGGAACTTACACCGTGCAAACCTCGCCGGACCTTCAGCCCAACCACTGGACGAATGTATCCTCCCCGGTGGTTGGCGGCAACCTGGAATACACCCTGCCCACCGGCCAGGGGACAATCTTCGCCCGCCTCCTGGTGACCCCCAACTAACGGATGCGCCGACAGGCAAATCCGCACGCAAAAGGCCGGGAGTCGCCTCCCGGCCTTAGGTTGTTGGAATCACGGCATGCGACGGTCACTGCCGGCCGCTACCACCTTAGTTCATTGGCTGACCGCCAGTCGCGCGAAGATCTTCGCGTCGCCAAGGAGAGACAAGTCATAGGAGATGGTTGCGGTGGCGTCACCCTTGGGCTGGGTAACCCGTACCGTCCAGGAGTCGGGATCGAGGGTGGTCGAAGTTTCAATCGCCCAGCTCACGTCGCCGTTGGTGATTGCGTCCTGGCGTTTCTCGAAGCTGATCGTGTTGCCGCTCAGGGTGCCGGGTGAACCATTGGTGCCGTCGGTCTTGAGGCCCTTGAGGGCATAGACGACCAGGTTGGGGATGCCATCGCTGCCCACAGTCGCCGCTCCGCCGCTCAGTGGCGGTGATTGGGCGGCTGCCCAAGTGTCGTACCCGCCGCCGCTGGCGGCGGGCGTGCCCGGCACGCTGTCGCTGGCCGCGCCGTCACCCACGGAGTTCACTGCCAGAATCTTCACCTGGTAGGTCGTGCCGTTGGTCAGGCCGCTGATCAGAATCGGGCTGGTGGTGGCTGCCGGAGACACCGCCGTGAAGGTGGCGCCATCATCCGTCGAAACCATGTAATTGGTAATCGCCGAACCACCGTCCGAACCCGGTGCCGTGAAGTCCACACTCAAGGTTCCGTCGCCGGGCGTGATGCCGGTGATCGTCGGAGCCGAAGCGGTGGTGGCGAGGGTCGTGCCCGCCATGCTAGCGCTGGCCAGGCCGTCACCCGCGGCATTCACTGCCAGAATCTTCACCTGGTAGGTCGCGGCGTTGGCCAAGCCGCTGATGAGAAGCGGACTCGTGGCGGTTTCCGGCGATAGCGCCGTGTAAGTGGCACCATTGTTCGTCGAAACCTTGTAATTGGTGATCGTCGCACCACCATTCGAAGCCGGTGCCGTGAAGTCCACACTCAAGGTTCCGACGCCGGGCGTGATGGCGGTGATCGTCGGGGCCGAAGGCGGCACCACGATCGCGTACTTCGCCGCCAGATAGGCGGTCACCGCCCCCTCGTCCGCAGCGGACAAGGCGCTGTCATAACCGACGATCTCGGCGATGTCCATGG
>JAPLUI010000566.1 GCA_026397725.1 Verrucomicrobiota bacterium
CCTTGTCCTCCTTCCCAAACGCAAATCTCCGGTCCACCACCCGGCTCACGCAGTGGTAAATCACCGGCTTCTCCGTCGAATCCTTCCATGGGGCTATGAAACGCGCACGCATGACGGGCATTTACCCGTGGAAATCCACCGTGTCAAGAACTTTCTTCGATTAAAGGAGTTTCCGCTTCTACTGATGAATGAGATAACTCGTGCCGATTGTTGCAGGCAGCGGCATGGGTTCGGTCTCTCGTGCGTAAATCATGAGGGCTGATCGCCCTCACTTGGGCGCCTTGGGAGGGGCCTCGAGGGCGGCGGGCAGCTTGTCTGCCTCCTCCTTGGTGATGGGCTTGAGCAACTGGATTGGTCGCTCGGGCGATTTCGAACGGACGTAGGTCACGTAGTCGTGCCGCCAGTTCAACACCACGTAGTCACCAACCTTGAGCGACTCCACGGCCCGTTTGATTTCGGCAGGCACTTTCAGGTTCTTCATGTTGTCCTGAACGAGGAATTGAAACTTGGTTTGCCTTGGGTCGCCATCCCCCGGGTTTTCGTAGGCTGTGTATTTGATGATCTTAAACGTCGCCATGTCGCCCGAGTTGCCGCAACGGTCCGGGCAAGACTTGGTCGCGCCGGGGCATTTGTGTTCTGTGACGCCCTCGAATTGGGCCACGGTTTCGTGGCGTGACAGCAGCTTGCGGTGAGTTTCGGTTGCCGGGCTGTCGGCGGCCGGGACGCTGCGGGCGGTACCCAGGAGGACAGCCGTAACCGCGAGTAAAGTATTGATGAGTTTCATGCTTTCGACTCGTGGGTGGACGCTGGTCAATTCCCGCCCGCGACGGGCAAGCCGACGTGGTGCAGGAGAAAGGCAACCGCGCCTTGGGGCTTGGCCCGCTGGTTCTGGTCGCCGGCATAGACGGCGGTGACGGGGATGCCGAGTTCCTTGCACCGCCGCTCGATGACCTGGGCGTGGCGCGGGTGATGGAGGAGATGACCGCGGCTGGTTGGTTCACCGTCAGGCTGCGAGCAAGAAAGGTAGATGGGCGGGTCGTCGGCCGTGAGGAGGCCGAGCATGTTGCAATCGGCGCGGATTCTCTTGCCTTGTTCGGTGTCGTAATCGGCGTCGCTCTTGAAGTGGTAGAACCGCGGGCCTTCATCCTTGCCTTTAAGCCATTCAGGCTTGAACGGAAAGATGACGCGCTCCCACTCGCGCATGTCGTAGGTCGCCTGGCCGTTGAGGCTGCCGGCGGCGCTGATGCGGCTGGACTGGCGCAGCACGGGGTCAGCGGACTTCGGATCGGCCAGGTCATCATGCGCCGCGAGCCACAACGACGTGCCCGCGCCCGCCGAACTGCCGAAGGAGGCGATGCGCTTGGGATCGTTGTGAAACCGGTCCGCGTCGGCGCGCACGAACTGGATCGCACGGGCGGCGTCGCGGAGGATGTCCTGGATGGGCGCTTGCTCACGGAAGCGGTAGTTGATGCTCATGAAGGCCGCGCCGCCGTCGAGTGCCTCGCGGAGCGCGGCGGGGCTTGCCATCGATTTGTCGCCGCCCACGAATCCGCCGCCGTGAATGAACACGATCAAGGGCGCGGCCGCGTTGGTGTTCTTCGCGAACCAGAAATCGAGCACGTTGCGTTCGTGCGGTCCGTATTTCACGTCGCGCAGATCTGCAGCGGGCAGGGCGCTATCCGTGGGTTTGGCCTTGGCCTTGCCGCGGAGCTTGGCGACGTATTGGCGTGCCTCGTCCTCGGAAAGCTTGCCGTCCTTGTTTGTGTCGGCGTCGGGGAAGCGGCGCAAAAGGCTTTCGAGCTTCTGCTGATTATCGTCCGCCTGCGCGGGCGGCAACGCAGCGAGCCCAGCGCAAAGAACAATCGCCATCACGAACGGCAGCGGCAGACGGCACGACAAACCCATGGCGCATTGCTTTCCAGAGGGCGTGGGCATGCGCCCGCTGGAACCAAACCGAAAACCGACGTCATCAATAGCCGTTCTCTTCGGATTCCTTGCAGACTCAATTACCGGACCGTATTCATCGAGTCGCAAAGATGTTGACCTGCTTTCTCTCCGAATGAACTCGCATTTGCTTGGTTTCATGTGCTTGTTTCCTGTTTTTTGCTGATCGTTCAAAGTCAGCACGGCGTTAGCCGTTGCCTTCACTGTCTGGGGTTCGGCGTTTCCTTGCTCACTTCGCCGCACGCTTTTGCCGGAACAGCCAGTCCCACACGTCCGCGGTCTTGTCACATTTATCTGACGCGTACTTCGTCACGCCGCCCTCCACGGGACTGTCACCGGTATATTGAAACGCCGCATCACCCACGTTGTGCCCCCTGTTCGCCATCTCAGTGAATTTCAAATTATGACCGAGCGGTTTCATCCGCTCGAAGGTGGCGTTGCCCAAGTTGATTTGTGCCGGCTTGTCCTTGGCTCCTTGAAACGCCCACATCGGCAAGTCCTTGATCCGGGTTACGTCGACCCACGGCCCGATCCATCCGGCCGAGGCGATTGCTGCGGCGAAACGGTCCGGTTCCTGGGTCACTGCCGTCCATGTCCCGAACCCGCCCATCGAGTGGCCCAAGACATAGACCCGGTCCGTGTCGATCAGAAACTCCTTCGCCATCTCATCAAGCAGTTTGAACACGCGGTCGAGGTTGGCGCCTTTGGGATTCTGCAGGTGGGTGCGGCGAGGCGCGATGACCTCTTGCCAGGCCTCGGACATCTTCGCGATCTTGTCATCCGTATAATCCAGAGCCATGCTTGGCGTCCGCCACGGTCCGACCGACTGCGGCACGACCACGAAACATGGATGCTTGCGGCGCAACTCGTCCTGCGCCATCGTCACGTTCCAAGCCCTCAGGTTCCTTATATTGTCATTCCCGCTTCCGCCCGCGCCGTGCAACGACAGGATCATCGGATACTTCTTGCCGGGATTCTCCGCCTGATCGATCGGCTTTAGCAGCCGGTATTTCACCCCCTCGTACTCGCGGGCCTCATACAGCTTGAGCAACGGATTGAGCACTGCGAGATCGATTGACTCTTCGTCAGGCCGCGCTTTGCCCGGATCGCTTTGCCCGACGCCCTTTTTTTTGAATGCCTTGGCCTCGTCCATGGTGAGGACACCGTCCTTGTCGGCATCTGCCTCAGGAAATCGCTCCAACGCCTTCTTGAGTCGGGGATTGTCGGCCGAGGTTTGAGAGAGAAGCGGCAGGGAGGCGAGCCCCAGGACAAAGGCTGCGAATCGGATGCTTTTGTTCATCCCACGCGAAACACCCGCCGCGAGGGGAAGTTGCACGTGAAAATCGAAGGATTGTTAGGAGATTGCTTTTCCGGGTTGGTGCGCATGAGGGGCTCGGAGGGCGGGAGAAAGGGGTTGCGGGGATGGGACGGGCGGAGACAGGGCACCCGGCACCCTGACGGCAGGTCAAAGGCGAACTTTTCGTGACCACTGGTACGGAAAATGGTTGGCATGGCGTGAAATCCTCAAGCGCGAGACTACGGAATTTCTCCCCCGTGCCAAGAATATCGGGTCAAGTTTCAAGGGTTAAGTTTCAAGTTACACGCAGGTTAGGCAGCTTGCCGGACTCAGTCGAAGCACGGCATCAGGATGTGACCGTCGCCTAGGTCAACCTCGCTGAGGTTTTGATCGGGCCGGCATTGGTTCCAGACGTTAGAGATACCACTGGTTTAGGTCCAAAGGTCCGGCGGTTCGGCATCGGGCACTCATTTCGTGAGCACGCGTTGCGGCGATATGGTTGGCTTGAGATAGCCGGACTTCGCCTCATTCTGCCACTGGCCAAGTCAGGCAGGTTCCGGCACGAATCGGCAGACTGAAGATCGAAAACCACCTGATTTCCGGGACTTTTGGCGACAAACAGTCGTTTGATCGAATTTGTAAGTCTTTGATAGTGAGGAGGAAATCTATTAAGCGTGGCGACAAAGTCCCCGGGTCTCCCCACCCCCATCCAAATCATGTGAAAGGTGTTTTTTCAGCTTTACACTTTTTTCACGTCGAAACCTGCTAGAAAACGGGCGATTTCCGAGGGGGTGATCCGGTCCGCATCGCTACAGCCATAAGGGCTAGAGGCGTTTCAGGCATGTCCTGCGGATGGGGTTTTAGCGATCTAACAGAGGTGCAAGGTTAGTAAAGCAAACCCCCGAAAAGTGTAAAGCAGCGGCGGTTTTTCGGGCGGGGTATCCGCGGGCTGCGGTGGTCAGGAATCCGGCCCGTCCGGGAAGGAATATCTGTGGGGTCCAGCCAAGCGCCAGCCGGAGGCCGATAAGGGATAGAGGATGGCAGATAGTGGATAGAAGATGAAGAGTGCGCTCATTCATCCACGATCTTTGATCCTCGATCCGCTATCCCAAGACGTGGCGGCTGCCAGCATGTCCATGACCGAG
>JAPLUI010000516.1 GCA_026397725.1 Verrucomicrobiota bacterium
ACCGTGCCTCCTGGGAACCCCGCAGCTCTAACGGTTTAGCCACAGCGGGGTGGCGGGCTGCGCCCTTCCCACCGCACTCCAGACTTTGGCTCGCGCCCGGGCAGGTGAAGGTATGGAGTGCGGTGGGAAGCGCCGCGCCACACTGCGGTGGCTAAGTCCCGGCACCGCCCGGCATTGCATGACAACATGACAAGAGGCGTGATGGGAATTCTTTTGAAGAAAAGTGTCGTTTTTCAGACAAGCCGGCACTCCCGGAGCGTTGCTGTAGTGTCGCGACACTTCGTGCGGTCCGGCTGAGATGCCTCCCGGTTTAATGGGTTTTCCTCGGAGGATGATCAGTCGGGCCGCATTTTTTTTGTTTCAACCCCCGCAACTCTCCCGGTTGAGCCAAAGCGGTGATCGCTGCGGCCGAACCATCGTCCGGCCCGTAAGTATGAGAATGGACGCGGCGGTGACAATTCTTGGTCTTACTTGATCATTGAATGTTGGAAGTTGAATGTTGAATGTTGAAATCTTCGGCGTGCCTCATGGGACCCCCGCAACTCTCCCGGTTGAGCCAAAGCGGGGTGGCGGGCTGCGCCCTTCACACCGCACTCCATACTTTGGCTGCGCAGGTGCGGCGCAGGTATGGACTGCGGTGGGAAGCGCCGCGCCACACCGCTTTGGCTAAATCCCGGCACCCGCTGCGGCCGAACCATGGTCCAGTCCGTCCTCAGGAGCGGTCACCAGGGGCCTGCCGACACCCCGCCACGCATGCTGCAAATGGGGAGGAAAAAAAATTTCTGATTTTTTTTGAAATTGGGGTTGACACCGGTGGCCGGGGTGCTTTTTACTCGCCGCCATTGAACGCGAATGTACAATTCACGTCGACACTGCGGAGCGCAACTTGCGCTCCGCGGGTGGGCGGCGTGTGGCATGCGCCGGTCGAAAGCCGCCAGTTTCAATCCCGGAGACGCGAGTGCGTCAGCAGGGATGCAATTCCAATGAGAAACCAATGAGAAACCGCTAATCCAATGGCCACCAGAATCCTGAATATGAACACCCACCCCAATTCCGCACCTAACATGAACCAAAATCCATTGCACCACCACCTCACCCGGTCCTCACGCTGGCTCAGTCTGGGCTGCGCCGGCGCCTTGCTGGCGCTCACCGCGCCTACCCATGCCGTGGATCTTCCATCGTTCAGCACGGTCAACGTGAGTTTGGCCACGGCACCGGGCACCGACTGGCAAAAGGCCGATATTGCCGGAGCGTCTGGCACTGTGACCAGTGTGGCCACGATGACTAGCACTTTGACCACGGCTGGCAACCTCGGCGCCTTCGCCGCCATCCCTTCCACCGCATACGCGAACGGGGTCAACATCGCGTACAACAGCCCGACCATTTTCAGCACCCCGGCCGGCCCTGCGGCATCGGCTTGCCGCGTGGCGGTCGTCAACAAGACCGGCGCGGCGGCCAGCAGTTTGACCGTGAACTACACCCTTTCGGTTCCGTTCAACAATACCCCCGGCACGGAAAGCGTCCGCGGCTACGTTGTATATTACACCACCGACGCGCTCGGAACCACGGGTTGGACGCTAGTCGGGAACCAAGTTCCCGACAACGACATTTTCAACACTTCGACCCCCATCAGCTTCACCATCACCCCGCCGGGTGGCTGGGCCAATGACGCGACGCTATACGTGCTGTGGGCCGACGACAATCTTAGCGGCAATGACGTTTGCTATGCCATTTCCAGTCCTTCCTTTACCGCCACTCCAGCGTCACAACCCCTCAGCGTCGCTATTACCAGTCCCACCAGCGGCACGACCGTGGGTGCCAACTTCACGATCAGCGCCAGCGCCTCGGTTGCCCCAGGCACGGTGGACAGCGTGGACTTTTACATGGACGACGTCCTGAAGGGCAATGACGCCACTTCCCCCTACACTTGGGATGTCACTGGCGCAGCGACGGGCGGCCACACGCTCAAAGCCGTGGCAAATGGCACTGGCGGACCGGTCACTTCGTCCACGGTCAACATCACCGTAGGCAATTTGCCGCCGGTGGTGGCGGTGACCAGCCCGGCCGCCGGCGCCGTGATCGCTGTCGGCGCGAATGTGACCCTCACCGCGACGGCCACGGACGACGGGTCGGTCGCGAGTGTGGAATTCTTCGTGGACAATGTCTCGGTGGGCAGCGACAGCAGCAGCCCCTATAACGCAACCTGGTCCAACGCGGCCCTCGGCTTCCATGCCATCAAGGCCGTGGCCACCGACAATGCCAGTCTGACCACCACCTCGACCGTGGTCAATGTGAGCGTGGTGGCCAACCCGGGCTACGGCGCGTTGTCCTTTGATGGCGCTGACGACCATGTGACCATGGGCACGGCGCTGGGCCTTGGGGCGCAATCCTTCACGCTGGAGTGTTGGGTGAAGCACGACCCCTCGGGAACCGGGCGGACCACCGCCAGCAGCGGCACCGGCGGGGTCAATATTTACCCGCTCATCGGCAAAGGCCGGGGCGAAGGGGACGGCAGCAACGTGGATTGCAATTATACCTTCGGTCTGCAAGCGGATGGCAGATTGGCTGCTGATTTTGAGGATTACAACAATGGCTTGAATCATCCGATCATAGGCACGAATGTCGTGCCGTCGAATGTCTGGAAACATTGCGCCATTACCTACGATGGCAGTTATTGGAGGATTTATATTGATGGAGTGCTGGATAACAGCCTGCAAATCACCGGTGGCGGTAACATCCAAGTGCCCCGCTACGATAGCATCCAGCATTTCGGTTTGGGCACCGCCATGACTTCCACCGGCGCGGTACAGGGATTCTACAAGGGCCTCATGGACGAAGTGCGCGTCTGGAACGTCGCCCGCACCCAGGCGGAGATCGCCGGCACCATGTATAGCGAGGTCGCCGCGGCGACCGGCCTGATCGGGCGCTGGAGCCTCAACGAAACCAGCGGCACCACCGCCACCAACACCGGCTCGAGCGCCATCAACGGCACGCTCACCAACGGGCCGCTCTGGACCTCGGGCTATCCCTTGCTGCCAGCCGGCAATCTGGCCCCGACGGTCGCCATCACCAGCCCGGCAAACGGTGCGACCGTGTTCACCAACTTCACGATCAACGCGAGTGCCGCGGATGGCGACGGCACCATCACCAGCGTCGCCTTCTACGACGGCGTCACCCTGCTCAACACCGACAGCACCAGCCCCTACAGCTACACCTGGAACGGTGCCTCGGCGGGCAGCCACGCCCTAACAGCAGTGGCTTTGGACAACGGCGGCCTGAGCACCACCTCGGCCGTGGTCAACGTCACGGTCAGCACCAACGTGGCGCCAGCCGCGCCGGTTACGGTTTCGCCTTCTAGCGGTGCCACCGGAGTATCGACCAGCCCCACCCTGACCGTCTCGGTCTCCGATCCCAACGCGGATCCGATGGCGGTCACGTTCTATGGCCGCGCGAACTCGGTCGCCGCGCCGGGCCCGGACTTCACCGTGGTGGCGCTGCCGGATTCGCAGTTTTATTCCTCGAGTTATCCTGCGACCTTCCAAGCCCAGACCAGTTGGGTTGTCAACAACCGCGTGGCACGTAACATTGTGTATCTGACCGGCGAAGGGGATGTGGTGAACACCGCGAGCACTGCGGAGTATGACGTCGCCACCGCCGCTTATGCCATCCTTGAAAATCCAGTCACCACGGGCCTGCCGCAGGGCATTCCCTTCGGCGTGCCGGTGGGCAATCACGACTCCCCGCCCTATTCCCTGTTCAACACTTATTTCAACGCCACCCGTTTCAGCGGCCGCAGCTACTACGGCGGCAGTTATGGCACCGGCTATCAGAACCACTACGATCTCTTCAGCGCCAGCGGCATGGATTTCATTGTGTTGTCGCTTGAGTACAATGCGGGTGCCGATGCGGGCATCATGGCCTGGGCCAATGGCATCCTGGCGGCGAACTCCAACCGCCGCGCCATCGTGGTTACCCATGAGTTGCTCAGTGCCGGTTCCGCCTGGCCGGCGGTCGCCGGGTGGTCCGGGGGAGGGCAGACGCTCTTCAACGCGCTATCCGCCAAGCCCAATGTATTCCTGATGCTCTGCGGTCACAATCATGGCACGGGACGGCGCCACGAGGCGGGCGGCAGCGGGTTCATCGATGTGCTCCTCGCCGACTATCAGAGTTTCGCGAACGGCGGCGACGGCTATCTGCGCACCATGGAGTTCTCACCCGCCAACAATGTCATCCGCGTCAAGACCTACTCGCCAACCGCAGCCGCCTCCCTGACCGACGGCGACAACCAGTTCACGCTCTCCTACACCATGGCCGCCACCCCGCCGGCCTTCACGGTCATCGGCACCAACACTAACGTGGCCTCGGGCACGCCAACGAGTGTCTCCTGGGCGGGTCTCACCGCAGGCACCACCTACGAGTGGTATGCGGTCGCCAGCGACGCCAGCCTCTCCACCACCGGCACGACCAACACCTTCACCACTGCGGGCGTTGCGCCCCAGCCGCCGACCGTCGCCATCACCAGCCCCGCCAATGGCGCGACGGTGGGCACCAGCTTCACCATCGCCGCCACCGCTGCGGACAGTGACGGCACCATCACCAGCGTGACCTTCTACGACGGTGCCACCCTGCTCAACACCGATACCAGCAGTCCTTACAGCTATGCGTGGACTGGCGCGTCGGTCGGCAGCCATTCCCTAACAGCAGTGGCGCTGGACAACAGCGGCCTGACCACCACCTCCGCCGTGGTCAACGTCACGGTGGCCGCCGCCAACGTGGCCCCCACCGTCGCCATCACCAGCCCCGCCAATGGCGCGAGCGTGGGCACCAGCTTCACCATCGCCGCCACCGCTGCGGACAGCGACGGCACCATCACCAGCGTGACCTTCTACGACGGCGCCACCCTGCTCAACACCGACTCCAGCAGTCCTTACAGCTATGCGTGGAGTGGCGCGTCGGTCGGCAGCCATGCCCTGACAGCAGTGGCGCTGGACAACGGCGGCCTGACCACCACCTCTGCCGTGGTCAACGTCACGGTCGCAGCGGCACCGAACTATCGCAGTTACACCGGCGCCGCCATCGCCGAGAATTTTAATGGCTTGGGTACGGGTGGTACCAGCGTCACGGCGCTCACCGGTTGGGATGCCGGGCATTTCAGCACCAACCCCCAGCAGGGAACGACGGGTGGCACGGGTCTAATCACCGTAACCGATCCGTTGGTGGTGGACGACGGCAGCCATGATCCCAATGGCACTCCGATGCTTGCCAACTTCGGCACGACGGGTGCGGCCGATCGCGCGCTGGGCAGCTTCGCCCGGACGACTCCGGCCGGCGACCAATACCTGCAGTTGGCCATCAAGAACGACACGGCGAGTCCGATTGCGTCCTTCACCTTGAGTTACCGGGGTGAGGAGTGGCGCAGCAGCAACGCGGCCGTGCAACAGCTCACCGTGTGGTACAGCAATACCGACGCGACCAACGGCTTCGTGGCCATGGGGAGCGGTTTCAACTTCAGCTCGCCCAACATCACTGGCAGCAACGTCGCGATTGATGGCAACGCCGCCGGCAACTTCACCGCAATCTCTGGCACCTACACGCCTGCCATCCCGATCGCTCCCGGCAGCACGTTCTACATCCGTTGGTATGACATCAACGACAACGGTATTGCGGACGACTTTTTCGCGATCGACGACGTGACCGTGACGCCTGCGGCCAGCGCCCCGGCGCAGTACGTCATCCTCATCAGCGTGGATGGCCTCGGGGGGACGTATCTGGGCAAGATGTTTGATGGGACGGCCACCGGCGGCCCCTACGCGATTCCCAACTTCACGCGCTTGAAGAACCAGGGCGCGGGCACGCTGGCCGCTCACAACGACAACAACAACTACGAGACCCTGCCCAACCATACGTCGATCATGACGGCCCGGCCGCGGGACAACTCTCCCGGCTTTGCCGGCCACAACTGGACCCTCAACAGCGACCCCGCCGTTGGGCAAACGATTCACTCCGTCAAGGGTTCCTACGTGGCCAGCGGCTTCGACGTGGCCCACGATAACGGGCTGCGGACCGGCATGTACGCGAACAAGTCCAAGTTCTCGCTGTTCGACACTTACGGAAGCTATACCGGCGGCGGCTCCTACAACGCCACCTACGGCGCCCTCGACACGACCGGGGTGGACAACGGGCGCGACAAGATCGACAACACCTACATCGACACCACCCTCGGCGGCATTGTCGTCGATACCTTCATCGCACAGGAGACCAACCCCGCCACTCGCAATCAGTACGCGTTCGTGCACATCAACGAGCCCGATGCCGCCGGCCATGGGTCGGGTTGGGGTACCGCCCCGTGGTACGCTTCCGTGGTGACCGTGGATGGGATGCTGGGCAAGATCTTCAAATTGATCGAGACCGATGTTCCCGCGATGACCGGCAAGACCACCATCATCCTAACGGCCGACCACGGCTTCCAAGGGGCTCCGGGAGCTGATACCTATCAGGTTCCGTTCTACGTCTGGGGAGCCGGCGTGACCGCAGGCGCGGATCTCTACACGCTGAACGCCGGCAAGCGCCAGGTCGCGTCCACTTACCCGATGACGACCTACAGCGGCATCCAGCCAGTCCGCAATGCCGAAGCCAGCAATCTGGCCTTGAATCTGTTAGGTCTGGGGCCGATCCCCGGTTCATCCTTCGACTTCGCCCAGGACCTCGTGGTCAAGGCTAGCGGCAACGTGGCTCCCACCGTAGCCATCACCAGTCCCGCCAATGGCGCGAGCGTGGGCACCAGCTTCACCATCGCCGCCACCGCCGCAGATAGCGATGGCACCATCACCAGCGTGGCCTTCTACGACGGTGCCACCCTGCTCAACACCGACACCGTCACCCCCTACAGCTACGCGTGGAGCGGGGCGTCGGCGGGAAGTCATGCGCTAACTGCGAAGGCCACGGACAACGGCGGTCTGACGACCACGTCTGCCGTGGTGAATGTTACGGTTGCAGGGTCTCCGGGCACCACGGCCTACGAACCCTTTGAAAGTTATGCCAACGGAACACTGCTATCAGCGGTGAGTGGTTGGTGGACCCAAGGTGCCTACACCGTGATCAGCGGTGGCGGCGTGAACGGCTCGGCAGGCATTGGCACCGATGGCGGCAGTTTTATTCTCAATTGGCAGGGCCAGCCCTTCCAGTGGAGCACGCTGGCCGCAGGTACCAAGGTGGCGATGACCATGGATTTCCAGACGAGCGCTTCCGGTAACAAGTTTGACGATGACCGCGTGGGATGGACCGTGGACGCGGCTTCTAACACCACTAGCGCCAATCAGTTGGCGCTCCAACTGGACGTTGCCGGCATGGAGTGTTATTGGGACAGCAACCGGACCGTGCTCAACCCGTTGAGCGGCATCAAATTCAGCACCTGGTATCGCTTCAACGTCGAGTACACCAAGTTGACCGCGACCAGCGCAGGCATCGTGGGCACGCTCACCGAGTTGGATGCCTCCGGAAATCCGATCGGTACGCCGTATGTCGGCACGATTGCGGACTCAAGTGCGGCCCCATACTCCGCGCCCGCCGGTCGCTTCACCAGCACCTATCAATGGCCATCGTTCAAGAACTATAGCGCCACCGGCGGCAATGCGGACAATGCCAGGTTCACCATCACCCCGCCAGTTATCACCCTGCTGGGCGAGAGTTTTGATTCCATGGGGTCTGCCGGCACGACCACGCCGACCGGTTGGACGACCGGCTATCTGGGTACCGTGGGCACTCAGAACCGTTTGGCCATGTCGCCATACGCCGGAGACGGCCAGTTGATTACCGCCATGACTCCGGTGGTGAGCGACGGCAGCGCCCTTCCCACTCCCGATGTGGGGACGGTCCTCAACCTGGGGACAACGGGAAGCTCCGACCGGGCCTTGGGCAACTACCCCAGAACGAACCCCTCAGGCGACCAAATCATGCAAGTCGCCATCGTGAATACCACTGGCGGCCCTTTGACCTCGATCAATGTGAGCTATACGGGTGAGCAATGGCGCCAGTCCCAGGGGACCTCATCGAGCGGGCTGGAAATGCTGAGGGTTTTGGCCAGCACCACCTCCTCCACCACCGGCTTCACCTATTACCCGAGCCTCGATTTCACGGCCCCGAAGCAAGGAGCGGCCAATATCGCCTTGGACGGCAATCTGGCGGCCAATCGTGCGGTCATCACCGCCACCATCACGTTGCCCAGCGCGGTTCCCAACGGCGGCACGTTCTATCTCCGCTGGCACGATTGGAATGATAACTCTACTACCGACCACTTCTTGGGCATCGACGACGTCGTCATTCGCACCGCCGCTGCCAGCAACCAGGCCCCGACTGTCGCCATCACCAGTCCCGCCAACAACGCGACGGTGGGCACCAGCTTCACCATCGACGCCACCGCCGCGGATAGCGATGGCACCATCGCCAGCGTGGCCTTCTACGACGGTGCCACCCTGCTCAATACCGACACCGTCAGCCCCTATAGCTACGCCTGGAGCGGGGCCTCGGTAGGCGGCCACGTTCTAACAGCAGTGGCGCTGGACAACGGCGGCCTGACCACCACCTCCGCCGTGGTCAACGTTACGGTCACTGCGGGTGGGACGGGTTTCACGGCCTACAACGATTTTGTCACAAGCTACACTGCCAACGCCAACGTCACGCACTGGGGCCAGCCCCAGGTCGGCACCCCCCAGATCCTCAAAGATGAGGCCACGGGTGCTACCGTGACGCCGACCATGACCCTGACCAGCCTGAATACCGTCGACAACGGCGGTGGCCCAGGCGCCGAAATCGGCGCCGCCACGCCTGTTGGCCAGATCTTCAACGGCAAGGTGGCAGGCCAGGGCAATGTGATCTATTACGGAACCGCGGGCAACTGGTGGTTCAACGTGGAATTCGCGGGCCTTGACAACAACAAGACCTACGAAGTCGCCACCTTCACCGACCGCGGCAACAGCGCCTACGACAACCTGCGGTGGACGCTCATCTCGCTGGTCGGCGCCGATTCATCCACGGATGCGAGCAGCGCCGGCGGCGCTAATTACTCGGTCAGTTCCACCCAAGTCAGTCAGGACAGCTACAACACCGCCGATGGCTCAGTGGTCAAGTGGACTGGCATTAAACCCGGTGTCGATGGCAAATTCTCCGTCAATTACACCTTTGCCACTGACGCCCAGATTCCCGCGGCATACACGGCGACCAATACTGAAGGCTACGGCTACGCGCCGGCTGGCATCATGCTGCGGGAGACGACGCCCGCCAATCAACCGCCGACGGTCGCCATTACCAGCCCCACGACCGGAGCGACTGTTAGCACCAACTTCACCATCGACGCCACCGCTGCGGACAGCGACGGTACCATCATCAGCGTGGCCTTCTACGACGGTGCGACCCTGCTCAACACCGACACCGTCAGCCCCTACAGCTACGCCTGGAGCGGGGCCTCGGTGGGAAGCCATTCCCTAACAGCAGTGGCGCTGGACAACGGCGGCCTGACCACCACCTCGGCCGCGGTCAACGTCACGGTTGCTGTGCCCAACGTGGCTCCCACGGTCGCCATCACCAGCCCCGCCAACAACGTCGGCGTGGGCACCGGTTTCACGATCAATGCCACCGCCGCGGATAGCGACGGCACCATCACCGGTGTGGCCTTCTACGACGGCGCCACCCTGCTCAATACCGACACCGTCAGCCCCTATAGCTTCGCTTGGAGCGGGGCATCGGCCGGGAGCCATGCGCTGACGGCGAAGGCCACGGACAACGGTGGTCTGACGACCACGTCCGCCGTGGTCAACGTCACGGTCGTTGCGGCCACGACCCCGCGGAGTTTCACCGGTGCACCCATCGCTGAGAATTTCGATGGCTTGGGCATCAGTGGCACCGTCCTTACGCCGCTCGTCGGCTGGGATGCAGGTCAGTTCAACCCGACGCAACCGAACCAACCCGGTCCCGGGAACGATATCGCCACCGTGACCGACACCTCCGTGGTGGTGGATGACGGAGCCATTTTCCTTGCCAACAACACCGCCTCGATCGGCAACCTCGGGACGACGGGTAGCAGTGATCGCGCGCTGGGAGGCATGCCGAAAACCGCTTCCGGCGACCTCTATCACCAGTTGGCCATCAAGAACGACTCTGGCAGCCCGATCATGTCCTTCGCCCTGCGCTACACCGGCGAGCAATGGGCCAGCGCGCCTGCGACCAATCCGGATTCCCTCACCGTGTGGTTCAGTGATAACAATTTCCTCGGCGGCTTCGTGACCATGGGCAGTGCCTTCACCTTTACCGCACCGCAGGTCAATCTCAACACCAAACTCGATGGCAACGCTGCCGCCAATCGAGCCGTTATCTCCGGCACCTTCACGCCCACCATCCCGATCGCCCCTGGCAACACGTTCTACATCCGTTGGTATGATCGGAACGATCCGGCCCAGGACCATGTTCTGGCCATCGACGACCTGACGGTCACACCGGTCACACCGCCGACGGTTACCTTGGGTCTGGCTGGCAGCCCGATGGTCGAAGCCGGTGGCATGGCGGCGGTCACCGCGACGCTCTCGGCGGCGTACTCCCTGCCGGTGACGGTGAACCTCGCGTTTGCCGGGACCGCGACGCTGACAACCGACTACACGCGCTCCGCCACCAGCATCGTGATCGCGGCGGGCAGCACCAGCGGCTCGATCATCCTGACCGCAGTGCAGGACACGGTTTATGATCCTAACGAGACCATCATTGTGGACATCAGCTCGGTGGTCAACGGCTCGGAGAATGGCACCCAGCAGGTGACGGCCATCATCGCCGACGATGAACCGGTACCGAGTTTCACGGCCTATAATGATTGTTCGTCGAGCGCGAGCACTCCGGCCAACACCACCCAGTATCGGGGTAACGGAACCACCTCGGGGCTGCTCAAGGATTTTGCCACGGGCACAATCCTGCCCGTAACCCTTGCCATCACTGCCAATGCCGTCTCTTATGACGGGACCGGTGGCCCGCTGCCCGCAGCCGGCACGGACGCCTATGACACGTTCAACGGCAAAGTGGTCTTCGATGACGTCATCTGGTACACTGCGGCATTCAATGGTTTCTGGATGGATGCAACCTGCACCGGTCTCGACCCCAACAAGGAGTATGAATTCGCCACCTCGGTCAACCGCGGCGGCTCGGGCGGCGACTATGCCAGCCGCTTCAGTAAGTTCACCATTTCCGGCCATGACTCCGCAACCCAGTCCAGCACCACCGGCGTCACGGTGAATTCGCCTGATTCGGTCACCTTCTGCAGCGGCATCAACACCGTTGGTTACGTGGCACGCTGGACGAAGATTAGATGCGGTGCCGACGGCACGTTCAAAGTGCGGGTGGAAGACGGCGGCGGTGTGGGCAAAGGCTATGCTTTCGACGGCCTGATGCTGCGCGAAACCGACACCCCGTTCACCTCATGGATGGCTGGCTACCCGACCCTGAGCGGGCCGGACGCCCAGCCGGGTGCCAACCCGGATGGTGATAACAAGATCAATCTGCAGGAATACGCCTTCGGCACCAACCCGACCGTGTCATTCAATGGTCCGATCACGTATGCCGGGGGAGTGGTCACCGGGCGCGGCGACCCCACCACCAGTGTGACGAACATTTTGAACGGGGTGGACTTCCGTGCGGTGTTTGGCCGCCGCCGGGACTACGTGGCCGCCGGACTGACCTATACGGTGCAGTTCAGCGCGGGCTTGGACATCTGGGTGAACAGCCCCGACATTCCCACCGTATTGGCCACGGACGGGGTAATTGATGCGGTGAGTGTGCCCTATCCGTTGTTCATTCCCACTGCGAGGGGGATGGAGAAACCGCAGTTCTTCCGGGTGGCAGTTACTGGCTACTGAGCCATCACCCGGTCCACTAACCATCACCAGTTCATCACACCATGAAAAACATCCTGCGTTATACCACCGGCTTCGCCGCCATCACCCTGGTCCTGCCGGCTGCGGCGGACACGATCTATAGCAACCTCCAGAACCTCAGCATTCCCACCGACTTCACCGGGGTGACCGTGACCGTGGCTGGAGGCCAAATCAACCCGTTTTTCGGCGGAGTGGGAGTGGCGAACAACGCCGCCTTGCAGCCCGCCCGGATCGGCACGGGGAATCTCGATGCCATCCTGGGGTTCGGGCCGAGTGTCACCATTGATGGCAGCCAGTTATACTCCAGCGGCTTTGGCGGTTCCCAGACGCACTTGGGCAACACCATCACCGCCGGCCTGGAAACCTATCTCGGGTTCAAGCTCAACAACACCAATTACGGGTGGATGCGGGTGGTCTTCACCGGCAATGAAGCGGGAGCCGTGATCAGGGACTGGGCCTACGACGACAGTGGCGCAGCGATCGTCACCGGGCGGGTCCAACAGAGTGCGGCGGCCGGCGGCAACCAACTGGTCACCCTCTCCCCGGTCACCGGCGAGGCCTACACCCTCGGCTCCGTGATCACCGACAGCGGGGGCAACGTCAACAGCGTCCGCAAGACGGGAGCGGGAACCACGGTTCTGACCGTTGCCAACACTTACACCGGAATCACCACCGTGACGGACGGCACGCTGCTCGTCAGCAACACCAGTGGCAGCGGCACCGGGACTGGCACCGTCAGCGTCTCGCTCGGTGGGACGCTCGGCGGCACCGGCACGATTGGCGGCGCGGTGAATGTGAGCGGCATCCTCTCGCCGGGGGCCTCCGTCGAGACCCTGGTGTCCGGAACCCTGACCATGAACAACGGCTCGACCTTCCAATACGAGGTGGATTCCAGCGCGACACTGGCGACCGGGGCCGACCTCCAAACGGTCCTCGGCGACCTGACCCTGAACGGCACCGTCACCCTGAGCCTGGACGACATTGCCACGACGGACACTGCGTTCGCCGACGGCACGACGTTCTCGTTGATCAACTACACCGGGGCCTGGAACGGCGGGCTTTTCACCTTGGCAGGCAATGAACTCAGCAACAGCGAGCAGTTCGTCGCTGGGCTCAACACCTGGCAAATCGCCTACGACGCGGCCAGTGGCGGCGCCAACTTCAGCAATGAGTATGTCGGCGGCCGCTTCGTCAACATGACCGTGGTGCCCGAGTCGGCGGCGGCCCTGCTCGGCGGTCTTGGCTTGCTCACCCTGCTGCGCCGCCGTCGCCACGGATAAGCCTGCTGAATTCGGCAATGGAAACCGCGGATTACGCGGATGGCGCTGATTGTTGAAGTGTTACGCAAGCATGTCACCTCACCCACGAGGTGAGTTATGCCGTCTTCGCAACTTCGGATTGTGGACTGCGGAGGATCACGGTTCCTGATCCCGGCGGAAAATGGGTTGGCACTTTTCGGCGTTTCAGACGAATTCGTGAATCATCCGCGCATGGGTTGTCGGGTGGCAGCAGTGCCGATTGTCAGCGGTGTCATGTCTTGCTCTTATTTAGGTTCCAAAGAATTCATGGCAGAATCATTCATGGCAGAATCATTTTTCAAGAGTCTTGAGGGGGATTCATCACTGGTCGGCCTGTCTGCGTGCGGATGCGCACAGACAGGGGTTGATCCAATGATTTTTTCCAATTCTGAAATGATTCTGCCATGAATGATTCTGCCATACCTGAGTAGTAACGTTGGAAGTTGAAATCTTCGGC
>JAPLUI010000494.1 GCA_026397725.1 Verrucomicrobiota bacterium
GTCAAAGGAGGAACTGAAAAGCATCCATCTTAAACCCAATAAATTTCACGGTGAATGGAATTACAAAATCATACCATCATAAATGTCCGTATTGGAAAGTTTATTTATTTACACCGCCTTAGTCAAATAAAAAGTCGCCTAGTGGTAAAAAAATTCCAATTTAGGAAGCGAATCGTCGCACGAATTCCTGCATCGTACTGCAAATGTTCTTATGAACATTCGCTGTGCCTACCATCTACCACCCCCGCCGTCCCCGTGCCTCCCCTCTCTGGCAAATCGTCACTGCCGCCTGGGAGGCCTTTGTCGCCGGCTACGAAAAATGCCGCCGCGCCGCCATGGGCCCGCTCCGCCCGAATGGCTTCGCGGTCGTGCGCAATTTCCTCCGTTGTAGCGACCGTGCCTGCGGCGTCCCGCCGCAGGCCGTGGACGGCGCGTCTCGCGCCGCGAATTCGAATGCCGCCGCCACCACTCCCCCCGCCTGCCACCAGCGCCGCGTCCGCCAAGCCGCCGCTTGCATCTCCACCTCGGTCCGTCACGAAGTCCCGCACCGCCAGTTCGTCTTCACCATCCCCAAAATCCTGCGCGGCATTTTCCGCAAACGCCGCGACCTCCTCCACCTCCTGTTCAACACGGCGACCGACACCTTGCTCGAATCATTCCGCGCCCGCCTCAACCTGCCTGATGGCCGTCTCGCCGCTGTCGCCGCCGGCCACCCCTTCTAACGAGACCACCAAGCGGAATTTTGAGATTTTCGAAAAGATCCTCGACAACGCGGACAGGATAGGTCTCCTAGTGTCCGAGGAGATTTACCATGATTCTGACGAAATCCCCCATTTCCCTGCATGATCCCGCCGGACCAATGCCTTGGTCGGCTCCGTGGCTGGGGCTTTTGTGCCGTTTCCGCCCCCCTTTTCCCCGCCCTCCGGTCCGGCCACCGGCTCTTTCAACGGCCTTCATCCCAAAGCAATTTCCTAGCAGTCAGTCGATCACAAGACCTGCTGGTGGAGTCATTGGTTACGAAGGGCCAACTCCAGCCAGGGCTCCCGATAGCACAAACATCATTGTAATCACTCCTACAGGCGGATCCGAAACCCGACCCAGGAATGCATACGTCAACTACATCATCAAATACTGAAATGAAGCGATTTCTTCCCATGTCCCTTCTTATGGCAGTCTCTTGCCTTGCGGTGGGCCAATCGCCCTACGCCTCGCTGCAAATTCCCAAGCAAATCCAATACCAAGGCCGCGTCTCCACGGCTGCCGGCGGAGCGTGGGGCGGGGCGGAGGGCTACTTCACTTTTGCACTCGTTCAAGGTACGACCGTCCTTTGGAACAATTGGGAGGGGACTGCCAGCCCTTCCGATCCCGGAACCGTCGCGTTGGGAGCCGGGCAAGTTCTGACCCTGCCTGTCACTAGCGGGACATTTTCCATTCGCCTCGGTGAGGGTTCGGACATCAACGAGCAGATCCCGGCGACGGTATTTTTCGATTCCACCTCCAACTCCATCCGCGCCGGGGTGAAGCTCGCGGTGTGGTTTAGCCCGGATGGTGGCAGTTTCACCCGCTTGAGTCCGAATGTGGAATTCACCTCCGTGCCCTACGCCATGGTTTCGGGGATCGCGGAGACGGTCAAGGAACGGGCGGTGACGACCGCGATGCTTGCCGATCACTCCGTCACATCCGTTCAGATTGCTTCAAACGCGATTGGCAACGCGGATATCGGCGACGGGCAGGTCACGGGCAACAAACTCGCCGCCGGTACGATCCCGCTCTCGAAGGTTGACGGAAGTTTTATGCAATCGCTTGTTCCGGCGGGAACCATTTTGTCCTTCGGCGGGACGGCGGCACCCGCAGGTTACCTGATGTGCGCGGGACAATCCTACCCGAATGCCACCTACCCTGCGCTTTCATCTGTGCTCGGCAACGCTTTTGGCGGCGATGCATCGACGTTCCGCGTGCCGGATCTGAGAGGTCGATTCTTGCGGGGGACCGACGATCCCGATGGGGCCGGAAGTGTTTTCGCCGCCGCGGGGAGGGACCCGAATGTTTCCAATACCGATCGACTGGCGATGAATAGCGGAGGAAATACGGGGAATGCCGTGGGCAGTGTGCAACTCGACGAGCTGAAGAGTCATGTTCACAACATTCAACTGGGAGGCGACGGCTTTACGGCTGGAGGAAAGCCCCAAAGGTCTGCAAACCACAACGACAATGCTGTCACAGACGTCACTGGTGGAAGTGAAACCCGCCCAAAGAACGCCTACGTCAACTACATCATCAAATACTGACATGAAGCAATTCCTTCCCGTGTTCTTTCTTATGGCAGTCTCTCACCTTGCGGTGGGGCAATCTCCTTACGCCTCACTGCAAGTCCACAAGCAAATCCAATATCAAGACCGTGTCGCCACGGCTGCTGGCGGAGTGTGGAGCGGGACCGAGGGCTACTTCACCTTTGCACTCGTGCAAGGATCCACCGTGCTCTGGAACAACTGGGAAGGAACAGCCAGTCCTTCCGATCCGGGAACCGTCTCGCTCTGGGCGGGTCAGGTTCTGACATTGCCAGTGAATCAAGGGGTGTTCTCCATCCGCTTGGGCGAAGGCTCGGACACCAATGAGCAGATCCCTCCCACTGTGTTCTTCGACACCACATCCAATTCCGTGCGAAACGGAGTAAAACTGGCTGTTTGGTTTAGCCCGGATGGCGGCAGCTTCACCCGTCTGAGTCCGGATGTGGAATTCACCTCGGTGCCCTTTGCGATGGTGGCGGGAATCGCCGAGGCAGTGAAGGAGCGGGCAGTGACGTCAGCGATGGTTGCTGAGGGGACATTACTGGCGGGCGATTTGTCTGCTCCACTGCAAGCTGATAGTTTGATTCCCTCCGGTTCTGTCATGCCGTTTGCGGGAACGGTCGTTCCCGCGGGTTGGGTGTTTTGCGATGGTTCTTCAAAGCTCAGAACGGATCCTGTTTTCTCCCGTCTGTTTGAGATTGTGGGAATCACCTACGGGGCGGATGATGGGAATCATTTCAATCTGCCAGACATGAGGATAGAGGTAGGAACGGGGCTTTCGCCCCGCTCCCCCCTCCGAACCGGACGGGCGGATCTCCCGCATCTTATGTGGCTAGCCACATAAGATGCGTTATGTTGCGAGCCTCGTTATGTGGCCAAGTCGGCCGGAAGGGGCTTGGATGCTTGGTTTGCGCAGAAAGTTGACAACATAATTCGAGCACTAAAGAGCGTTGAGGAACGCCATGATGTCGTTGTTGTGCCACGTCGGGGCGGGATATTCGTGAGGCGCATCGTCCTGGATGGCACAGGATTTCAGTGCCGCCGCCTTCGATTCGAGATCGATTTGAGCGTATCGATTGGTGGTTTCCAGCGAGACATGCCCAAGCCATGCGCGGATTGTATTGATGTCCACGCCGGCACGCAGCAGATGGACGGCGGTGGTGTGGCGGATGCTGTGCGGAGTGATGCGTTTTGTCTTCATCGAGGGGACGCCCCGCGCGGCCTTGGCCGCAGACCGCACCACCAGCGAATGCACGCCGTATCGGGTGATGGGTTCGCCACGAATATTCAGGAACACCGGGGCATCTTTTGCACCCTCGATTCGTGCCGCGATGAGCGTGCGAAGGGCTTTGACCGTCTGCGACCAAAGCGGGCACATCCGGATTTTCCGACCTTTGCCGTGGCGACGTGCTGAGGGGTGCTCTTGGAGATCCAGATCGCCAATCGTCACGGTCGCGACTTCGCTGGCCCGTGCGCCGGTATTGTATAGAAAAAGGAGCAAGGCATAGTCGCGCCCCCCTTGGCGGCGATGACGGTCGGGAGCATTCAGAAGGCCGTCGATTTCGTCCATTTCGAGGTAGGCCATGGTGGGAGCGGCCGTTTTGCGCAGCGGTATCGCATGGACTTGCGTTGCCTGTTCGACAAGTTCGGGGACCTGTCGGCTGATGAAGCCAAAGAGCGAATGGAGCGCCGCCAGGCGCTGGTTGCGCGTCGCCACGGAGTTGCCGCGTTCCTTCTCAAGATGGACCAGGAAGGAGCGAAGCATCTCCGGCGAAAGATCCTCGACGCTCACGCGCCTTGGATCAAGGGCATGATGTTTGGCCAGATAGGCGAAAAGCAAAAGGATCGCATCACGATAGCTGTGCTGGGTGTTGAGGCTCAGATTTCGATCCGCCACGATCTCCTCAAGAAGAAAGCGCCGGACGACAGGACCGATGGGGTGTTTATGGGGTGTTGTGGTTTTCATGGTTGGTTGAGGCATAGTGTTCGAAGCGTTTTCCCGCCTCGGCGAGCAACTGCGGGGTCATGGTCAAATAGCTCTGCGTCCCCGAGATGTTGACGTGGCCGAGGTAGGTCGAGAGCAGGGGGAGGCAGGCCTGCACGTCGGCACCCTCGCGATACCAGGCGAGAAGCCGATGCACGGCAAAGGAATGGCGCAGGTCGTGAAGTCGCGGCTGCCGGCGAGACCCTGCGGGACGTCCAACTCCGGCCCGAGCACGCAGGGGCGGCAGTTGGGGTGGCAGTGGCGCCAACAACTGCCGCGTCGCTTACCGCAGTAGCGATGGTCGTCCATATGGATCAGCCAACGGCCTCGGCTTTCGCCCCGCCCGCAGCACAGCCCCTAGCAACAGCAATCAGCGGAGCGATCTCCGCGGGAGGCGAGGAACGACTCCCGGTCAAGGTTGCGCGCGGCTTCCTCGGCAGGACCGGACTCACGACACTGTCGTGCCTCGCGCGTCCCGAGCAGTTCCAGATTTCCCTTGCCCCCCGCCCCGCGCCGGATTACGATCCCCGCGATGACCAAGTACCTAACCACCGCCCTGCTTGTAGCAGGTCTATCCATCGCTTCTGCCTCAGCCGTCGACAAGGCAAGGGATTCCCGTCTCTATGAACTCCGCACCTACCACGCGGAGCCCGGCAAGCTCGATGCCCTGCTGGCCCGCTTCCGTGACCACACCACCAAGCTGTTCGAAAAGCACGGCATGGCCAACATTGGCTATTGGGTGCCCGTCGAAAACAAGGACAACCTTCTCATTTACCTGCTTGCCTATCCTGACCGCGCCGCCCGTGATGCGTCCTGGAAGAATTTCCTGGCTGATGAGGCTTGGAAGAAAGCTGCCGCCGCTTCCGAGGCGGACGGCAGACTTGTCAGTAAAGCCGATCAACTCTTCCTCACCGCCACCGACTTCTCGCCGGGCTTCACCGCGGCTGGCGGCACCGGCGAGCGACTCTTCGAAATGCGCACCTATACCACTCCCGCCGGCAGACTGCCCGCTTTGCACAGCCGCTTCCGTGACCACACGCTCGGTCTCTTCAGCAATCACGGCATCACCAACCTCGGCTACTATCAACCGGCTGCGGGCCAACCCGCGGCAGACGAGACCTTGCTGTACTTCCTCGCGCACAAGGATGCCGCTGCCGCGCAGAAATCCTGGGACGCATTCCGCGCCGACCCCGGCTGGGTGGCGGCCAAAAAAGCCTCCGAAGATGCCGCCGGCGGGTCGCTGACCGTCCTGGATGGCGTCAAATCCGTCTTCCTCAAAGCAACCGACTTCTCCCCGGTGAAGTGAACCCGCCCGCCGGGCGAAGCAACCCCCTGATACCAGTTCCAAAGTTACTCATCAATCGGCGGAAGGGGGCGGTTCGCGCGTCCCCCATCCGCCGCCGATTGTGAATAACTTTGCCGGGACATCCGGGGTTCCGGTTGATAACTTTCCCCCGCCGGTTTCTGACCGGCAGCGGAAACGCCCCCGCCCGGATACGGTCGCCAACCCCCAATCCCCGAGGATCTGGAAAAGAAAACCGGTCCGGACGGAGGTCCATCCCCAAGGTCTGATAGAACAAAGGCTCGCGAAGCTCATCGTATCAGTTCGACCGGTGGAGGGATCGGGCGTGCCCGCAGGAAATCCGAACCAAACAAGGCAATGACAACTTATCAGGAATTGACCCACTTCGCCGGATTCGACTGGGCAAAGGACCATCACGACATCGTCGTCGTGGACACCCAGGGCCGTATCGTCTCCGAGTTCCGCATCGAGCACTCCTTGTCAGGATGGCAGCAGTGGAAGGAAAAAACCGCTGCCTTTCCCCACCTCGGGGTGGCCATCGAAACCAGCTTCGGTGCCGCCGTCGAACAACTCCTCGACAGCGGTGTGAACCGTCTATCCCATCAACCCGAGGAACGCCAAGCGCTACCGTGAGCGCAAATGCCCAGCGGCGACAAGACCGACCGGCACGACGCCTGGTCCCAGGCCGACGCCCTGCGACTCGATGGCCATGGCTGGCGTGCCCTGACCGTCCAGGATCCGGTGGTCGCCGAGTTGCGCCTCCTTTGCCGCGACGAGGTCGCGCTCATCGAAGAGCGCACCGCGCTGGTCAATCAACTCCAGCAAGCCCTGCACGAATATTATCCAACCGCGCTGGAGGCCTTTGACGACTGGACCGCCACTGGCGCGTGGTCCTTCGTGGAAACATTTCCATCTCCGGAAGCACTCACCAAAGCCGGCAAACGCAAATGGGAAGAATTCCTCCACAGCCACAAACTCCATCGTCCCCAGACCTATCAGAAGCGTATCGACACCTTCCAACAGGCCGGAGAGTGGCATGTCGGCGCGCCCGTCACCGCTGCCAAGAGCCTCCTCGCCGTGGCGCGTTGCAAGCAGTTGCGCGTCCTCCAACTCCAGCTCGATGCCTACCGCAAATGCATCGATGCCCTTTTTGCCAGCCATCCGGACAGCGGCATGTTCGGTTCGCTGCCCGGAGCCGGACCCAAGCTCGCACCGCGCCAGCTCGGCGAGATCGGCAGCGACCGGGCGCTTTATCACGACCCGCAAGGCCTCCAGTGCATGGCCGGGACCGCGCCGGTCACGGCCATGAGAACAAACAAACCAAAAATTCCGCTTGCAACCTATAGAACCGACTGCATCGCTGGAGATGTTCCTGCCGAATCTTCTCTCGCCGGGTCGCCTACCAAGCCTGTGCATACTGAAATAATTGCATTTTGCTCGCGAACGATCGTGTGGACCTTCAAGCGTGCTTTAAGATGAGCAGCGTTTGGGAGGGCGTCTCACGACGTGATGTGTCAAAACCTCTGGCGGAAATCCACGAACGGTTCACCTACCGGATGCACGATCTGGGACAGTACCTGAAAACCCTGCGGGGACGCTTCACCCGCTGGTTCAACAGCAGCCATGAGCGCACCGGCACGTTGTGGGAAGGTCGCTTCAGGAGCGTGCTGGTAGAAGAAGGCGTGGCAGCGCGGGCGATTGCCGCCTACATCGTGGATGAGATTTTCAACGCGTACCGGGAGCGGTTCGGGGGACTGCGCAAGGATGGCGCGCGGGCACCGCGGGGTGCCGCGGCTTCGGCCAAGAGCGTGGGTGGAGCGTGCGGGATCTGCGGGTGCGGGTGGAATAGCTGCCCGGATTGACCTGCGGTCGGCCGCTGGGAACACCGAGCCCCAGCTCGGCGTGTGCCGCTGACACGCCAAGCCGGGGCTTGGCGTTCCCAGCAGGCTTCCGCGCCCAAAATACTCCCCGTTCCACCCGGAGCCGTAAATAAATAATCATGGCGTTAGAAGTTTGATCATTCAGAAATTAGGTAAAATGATGAAGGGTAAAATGATGGAAGAAAAGATCATAATTCCCGATAACGGGAGCACAATTCCAGTTCTTCATGATTTTACCCTATCATGATTTTACCAAATTGATTCCATGCTAACATGCAGATTTTGTAAGGTTTATTTCTTTACGGAAAGATTTCGTGCCGAAATTTACCAAGGCATCCAGAAAGCTCAGGAAACGCCTCTGCATGATCGGATTATCGAGCACCCATACCGTCGAATTCTTTGCGAAAGTTTCCCCGATCGGATCGTCGTCGAGATCATTGAGGAGTTGCAGGCCGTGCATATCGTCGCAGTGACGCATCAAATGCGCCATCCCGATCACTGGAAGAACCGCCTCTAAAAAGCAATGCCTCGGCAGGAAGAAGACGCAGGCGGCGAGACGCCACCTGAACGGCCTGCCGCAAGATGCGTCAGCCACAACATGCGCAACCCCCTGCCCTCCGGTCCGGCCCGGCCAACGGCTCCTTCAACGGCCTTCACCCCAAGGCAATTTCTTTGCAGCAACTCACGAATGTCGCTTGTGACAGGCACAAGAATTCGGCGATTCCCGCCTTGACACGGCCCGGGTTCAGTTGCACATTCAACACCGCTATGGAAAGGCATCTCCAGCGGGGGTGTGGAGGCGATGGTCAGCCCGAGCAGTTTCGGTGGCGGGTGGGTTTGTGCCCGGTGATCCCGCTGATGGCACATCACCATGCGACAACCGATTCCCCGCACCTTGCCGCGCTCCGCCGTGGAACTGCGGGGGGCCGGTACCGCAGGGTGCCCGAACCGACCGCCAACAGCCGAGACCGCACGCGCGGGGGCCGGTCCATGGCGCATGAACCAACAAACACCAACCGAGAGCCTCTTGCTAGAGGCAGTTAACATGAACCATACCCGTCCCGCATCGCGCCGGGCCACCCGCGAAATTGGTGGCCGTTTCCCATGGCTTGTCGCCCTGGCACTGCTCGCCGCTCCGCTGCCGGCCACCCAATTGCCAGTCAGCAAGAGCTTCTTCCCTGGCAAATCACTGCCGTGTCCGGCGAGCGCCTGCGTGTCGCTGGATGGCGTGCCAACCAGCTACGGCGGCACGCCCGGCCCGATCCAGATGCGCGATGTGAGCATCCGGTGGTCCGGGGACACTCAGCAGGCGATGCCGGCACCGCTGTTGGGCGCGACCGTGTGGCAACAATGGACCGGCACCCTGGAAGCGGAGGTTTCCGAGGACTCCGGCACCAGTTGGCTCAGATGCGCCGGATCTTGCGAACTGGTCCAACGCATCAGCCACAGTGCCGACGCCGGTGGCATCGAACAGTACAACACCATCACCCGCCTCACCGGCACGATGGCGGTCGGTCCCCGGTGGCTGGCTTGGCGCACCCGCGACGATCAACCCAACGCCGGTCAGACCACGATGCTGGCCGTGCCCGGGGGGTACATGATCGACAGCTTCTTTGACATCTTTACCGAAGTCAGCGTTGACGGCGGCGGCAGTTGGCAGGTCGCGGACATGCCGAGCCGCTTGGGCGTGAAAGTCGATCACCGGCCCAAGTTGCCGGTGATTGCGCCGGGCGTCATGTTGCCCGGCTTGTGCGACCAATACGCGATGAAACCTAACAGCACGGTCACGGTGCCCGGCGGCATCGTCATCCGCAATGCCCGCCACAAGTTGTTCGGGGCCGCCATCGCGCCGCCCGCGCCGGGTGGCACGAGCGTCCTTACCTTCGGTTCGCAACTCGATTGCGAGATCTCGACCAACAACGGCACCAGTTTTGTCCCGGTGCGAGCGCCGGCCACCACGCAGGTCCAGCTCAGCCGCCTCACGCTCGGCAGCCAACTCCTGTACGAGGCGGAAATCACCCAGTTGGGTGTTTCGGGCGGCGACCTGCCGCTGGGTGTCATGATCCGCGAAAGCCCGACCTTGCGGTCCGGCGGCCTAACAAGTATGGAGTGGGATCCGGAGGGCTACCGGGTGAGCAGCTTCTTCGACATCTTCCTCGAAGTGAGCACCAACGGCGGAGGCTCCTGGACACCCGCCGGCAATGGTCCCGCGTTGATGCAGGCGACCTCGCCGGCCCCGCAAGTGGCTTCTGCCACGACCAACCTGCCGCCGTCCTCCGGCAGGCATGTCGCGGTGCCGGGCATGACGACGACCTTTGCGAACGGGGTCATGCTCCGCAACCTGGTGCAAGACAACTTCGCCGGTTCGGTGGTGCCGCCCGCTCCCGGCATGGGACCGGTGATCGGAAACTTCTCCGCCACCGCCACGCTTGAGGTCTCGCTCGACGGCAGCAATTCGTTCACCCCGGCCAGCGGAACCGCAAGTTGTTTCCTGAACGTCGCCAACCTGCAAAACGACGGCGGCATGTGTTATTACCAAACCGAAATGTCAGGGATGAGCATGCGGCTTGACATGAGTGCGGGAATGCCAATCATGATCCGCGAAAGTCCGACCCGCGCCTCGTCCGGCCGCACCAGCCTCCGCCCCGTTCCAGGCGGCTACATGATCGACAGCTTCTTCGACATCTGGGTCGAAATCAGTCTCGATGGCGGCATGTCGTGGTCAGCGGCAATTTCGGGGCCGCTCACCTTGGCGTTGCAGCCGGCAGCTCCGCCCGTTCTGGTCATTCAGGCACCGGTCAACATGAACCTGCCGGCGGATGGCCCGGGCGGCCGGGTGGTGACCTTCACCGCCGTCGCCACCGGCGGGTGTACGCCGCTCAGCGTCACCTGCATGCCGCCGAGTGGCAGGCTGTTTCCGCCGGGCACCACGAGCGTCCTATGCACGGCCACCGACGCCTGCGGCCAAACGGCCAACGCCAGTTTTCAAATCACCATCGCCCCCTATCAAGCGCCGGAATGGTATTTTGCCAGCAAGAAGATGCCACCGCCCGACGGCCTCGAGATACCGGGCCGCGCGGGGATGCAATTGTTTCCCAACGGCGTGGCCATCCGCAACCTGAGACACCGGCAATTCAGCGAAGGCGTGGCGCCGCCGGTGTTGGGTGCCTCGGTATCGCACAGTTTCAGTTCGCAAGTGGCAATGGACGTGTCGCTCGATGGCGGCGCCACCTGGCAATCTGTTAGCGCACCTGCCACCTGCGGCATCACGCTCGAGCACGTGGCCGATGTCGGCAGCGTGGAAGATTACTCGCTTGAGGTGACCCATTGGGTGGTCAGCGGCGGCTCGTTGCCCGTGGGCGTGATGATCCGCGAAAGCCCCACCCGCGCTTCGAACGGAAGCACCACCGCCCGCAGCACCGGCGGCGGTTTCATGATCAGCAGTTTCTTCGACATCTTCACCGAAGTCAGCACCGACGCCGGCCTGTCGTGGGCGCCGTCGCTCACTCCGGATTCGATCTGGGTCTATCCGGATCCGGCCCTGCACACGCTGTCACCCGTACTGGCCAGCCAAGTGCCCGCGCCCGATGACCAATGGGTTGCAACCGGCGATCCCGTGATGCAAGCCGCCAGCGGCTTTGCCGTACACTCGCTCTCGATCCGCGACCTCGACCACAGTGTCGCACCTCCAGCGGCTGGCGCCAGCGCCACCCTCACCTTCAATGCCGTCGCCGACCTCAGTTGGGATTTCGGCGTCGGCCCGTTCGTCAATGGCCGCGCACCCGTCTCATGCACCATGAACGTCACGCGGCTCGACTCCGCTCTCGACGCGATTTGCGAGGCCGAAATCACCAGCCTCAATCTAGCAGGTGGAGAATTGCCGATTGGCGTGATGATCCGGGAAAGCCCGACCAAAGCATCCCGCGGCATGGCCAAGGTCATCGGTGGCGGTGGCGGCGGTGGCGTGCAGAGTTTCTTCGACATTTGGGTTGAAATCAGCATCGATGGCGGCCTGTCATGGTCGTCCGCCACCGACGAGCCGATGCATCTGGCATCCCGCGAGATTGCCGTGGCTCATGCCTTCAGCCAAGCCAGCCTAACACCTCAGTCCGGCGACTATGTCAGTCCCTCCGGCGGACGCGCCAGCTTTCCGTCGGGTGTGGTCATCCGCAACGTGCGGGCGCGTTCGTTCGACTCGGTGTTGCCACCGCCGCCGCCGGGCACCATGGTGGTTCAGGCCTGCAATGGCTGGGCGGACATGGAGATCTCGACCGATAGTGGCGAGTCGTTCCAAAGGTATTACGGTGCCCTCGCCGCGACGCTGCGCACCACCGCCGGCCTGAGTGTCGGCAGCACCAGCTACTTCGATACCGGAATCCTGCAATTCGACATCCTTGGCGGTTCGCTGCCCGTCGGCGTGATGATCCGCGAAAGCCCGACCAGGGCGTCGGGCGGCCGCACCAGCATCCGCGCCAACGGCACGGACAACGACTGCGACAGCTTCTTCGACATCTTCCTCGAAGTCAGCACCGATGGCGGAGCCACCTGGACCGTTACCGACAGCGGGCCGCTCACCTTGCTGCTGCAGCCGGAGAATTGTCCTCCTCTAACAATCAACTGCCCGCCCAACCTCACCGTGCGCGCCACCAGTCCCGCCGGCGCCGTGGTGATCTATCCGGTAGCGACCACCGAGGGCGGCTCGCCGCCGACCTGGGTAGCGACCAAATGGCCCAGCGGCAGCACCTTCCCGGTGGGCACCACCACGGTGTCGCTGTTCGCCGGCGACATGTGTGGCCAAACCGCGGAAGGCTCGTTCCAAGTCACCGTGCTGCGGCCATTCGAAAGGCATTTCTATGCGGCCGAGCTGATGCCCCCTTCTAACAGCATGTGGTCGCTGCCACCGGGCGGACAGATCAGCTATGCCAACGGCGTCGTTGTTAGAAACCTCGCTTGGCGGGGGTTCACCGCCAGTGTGCAGCCGCCCGCGACAGCAGGACTCGACCTCAGTCATTCGTTCGGCTCACAAGTCGAGATGGAGATTTCAATGGACGGCGGGCTGACCTGGGTTTCCTGTGTGGCCAGCGCCAACCTGCAGTTCAGCGCGGTGAACAACGGCGCCGACGGAGATGACACGCTCTACGGCATGGAATTGGTGCAGATCGACATCAGTGGCGGCACCTTGCCGGCGGGAATCCAAGTTCGCGAGAGCCCGACCAAGGCCTCGCGCGGCGAAACGCGCAGCGAAGCGGTGCCGGGTGGCTACCTGATCGACAGCTTCTTCGACATCTTCACCGAAGTAAGCACCGACGGCGGCTTGACATGGTCTGAATCCGCGTCGGCAGCCGAGATCGGGGTCAAGGTGGATCCGGCCTCGGTCACGCCGGTGGCGGCGCCGCGGAGCGTTTTCCCGATGCCTAACGGACAGTATGTGATGCCACCGTCAGGACGGCAGTCGTATGCTTGCGGCATCATGCTTCGCGAATTGAAGCTCAGGCAGTTCACGCAGTGGATGGAGCCCCCGCTGTTAGGAAGCTCTCAAACGCAGACGTTTGATTCCCAACTGGACTTCCAACTCTCGCTGGATGGCGGCGCAACCTGGACGGTGGCGCGGGCACCGGCGGTCATGACCGTGCAACTCAGCCATGTGCGCCAGCTCATGCCCGACGACGACTGCGACACGGTGGTGACCCAGCTCGATGTTGCGGGCGGTGATTTGCCGCTCGGCGTGATGATCCGCGAAAGTCCGACCCGCGCGAGCGGAGGTGGCACGACCGTCAGCACCATGGGTGGCGGCTACCTGATCAGCAGCTTTTTCGATATCTTCACCGAGGTGAGCACCGACGGCGGACAAACATGGGGCGCCGCCACCAACGGACCGGCACACCTGGAACTCGAACGGACTGCGCCCGCGTATGAGTACACTAACAACCTAATGCCGCCGCCGCACGGAAGATATGTCAGCCTGCCCGCCTCCCAGGCAGCGTTTGCCAACGCCATGATCTTCAAGAACGTCGTGCTGCGGCAGTTCTCGGCGTCGATCACTCCCCCGCTGCCCGGGTGGTCAACCAGCCACACCTTCGGCTCGCAAGTCGAGATGGATGTCTCGACCGATAACGGCCTGACCTCCAATCCGGTGGCGGCATCGGCCACCATCGGCATGCAGATCACCGCCCGGTTAGGGGACGACGGCGTGACGGTGTATCATGACACCGAAATGGCGACGCTGAGCATCTCCGGCGGCGGCTTGCCCGCCAACGTGCAAATCCGCGAAAGCCCGACCAGGGCGTCCTATGGCCGCACCACCCAGAGCAGCCGGATCGGTGGCGGCTATGCCATCGACAGCTTCTTCGACATCTTCACCGAGGTGAGCACCGATGGCGGGTTGAGTTGGCTCTCCACGCTGAGCGGCCCCATGTCCATCCAACTTTCGGCACCGCCACCGCCGCTCGAAGTGAGTGCTCCGCCCGGCCAATGGGCGCTCGCCACCTCGCCCGCCGGCGCGGTGGTTAGCTATCCGGCACCCACAAGCACTGGCGGCCTGCCACCGATCACGGTGACCACCATCCCGCCGTCCGGAGCGATCTTCCCGATCGGCACGAGCACCGTGACCTGCTGGGCCACCGACGGCGTCGGCCAAACGGCCAGCGACACGTTCCGCGTGACCGTGCTGCCGCCCGGCAACCCGCCGGAACAATACTACACGTCCAACAGTTTTCCGGCGTACCCCGCGCTGTACCTCTCCACGGAGCAATGGCTCGCGCTGTATGCCAACGGCATCATCATCCGCAACCTCGTCGCACGCGATTGCCTGCCGGCTTGGCCTCCGCCGGCGCCCGGCACCTCAAGCGAGTGGGGGTGGAATCCCACGGTCACCCTTGAGCTGTCGCTGGACGGCGGTGCAACCTTCGCGCCCTACCGGGCGCACGGCACTTGCCTGACCCGCACCACCGGCCCGCCGGTCGGCAGTTCCAGTCTGTCATTCGACACCGAAATGCTGAAGTTCAGTCTAACAGGAGGGACCCTGCCTCCCTGGGTGATGATCCGCGAGTCGCCCACGTTGCCCTCGCTCGGTCGCAACGCGGTCCGCGCTCTCGGCGACGGCTTCATGATCAGCAGCTTCTTCGACATCTTCACCGAAGTGAGCATCGACGGCGGCCGCACGTGGTCACCCTCGCAAAGCTACGGTGTGCTTGAATCGCGCATCGACAACATTTGGTACCCACCCATCCCCGCGCCGTCGCCGCTGCTGCCGCCGCCGGACGATCGGCTGACGCAGGACGGCGATGGGTGGTTCGCCCGCTACGCCAACGGCGTGGCGCTCAAGGGCATGCGCATTTCCCGCCCGAACGCCTCGGTGCTGCCGCCGTTCTGGGGGGTGCCGGCGACGCACAACTTCGGCGCGCAGCTCGACCTGCTGTATTCGCTGAACAACGGCGCCACGTTCAGCCACGCCCGCGCCAATCTGACGGCAACGTTGCTGATGACGCGGATTTCCTCCGGTCTAACAGATCGGGTGGACGGTGAGTTCCGGTCGCTCTCGGCGAGCGGCGGCGATCTGCCGGCCGGCATGCTGATCCGCGAGAGCCCCACCGAGCCGTCGCGCGGCGAATTCTTCCTGGAGTCCGCGCCCGACGGAACCTATCGCATCAGCAGCTTCTTCGACATCTTCGTGGAAGTGAGCATGGACGGCGGCCTGACTTGGTTGCCCTCGATGACATTGGCTCCGGGCCGCCTCGCATTGGCAGCGGGTGCCGACGCGGAGGAATACGCCTCCAACTTGTTGCCGCAAGCAACCGCGCTGTATGCCGGCGCTCCCGGGGCGGAAATCGTCTATGCCAACGGCCTCGTCGTGCGCGACCTCGTGCGACGGAATTACACGCAGTCGTTTCCGCCGCCGCCCATCAGCGGGGCGCCGGTCGTCAACACGCATGGCTGCATCGTCGACTTGTGGATTTCGCTGGATGGCGGCGTTCATTTTGTGCCGTGCCAAGCACCCGTCACCGCCACCGAGCAAACGGCGGATCTAACCAACAGCGGCTTGGCCCGTTACTTCGACACCGAAATGCTGCAACTTGACATTTCCGGCGGCAACCTGCCGGCGGGCATCATGATTCGCGAAAGCCCGCTCAAGGCCTCGACCGGCCGCACCACCGAACGCAACGACCCGATCAACCCCACCTATCACATCGACAGCTTCTTCGACATCTTCACCGAAGTGAGCACCGACGGTGGCATGACTTGGTGGCCCTCGACCAACGGTCCGCTCACCATGACCATGCGCACGGCCACCGCCAGCGAGGCATGGCGCCTGCGCAACTTCGGCACCACGCTCAATGGCGGCGATGCCGACGACATGGCGGATCCGGATCACGACGGCCAGCCGAACATCCTCGAGTTCGCTACCCATACCGACCCGCTGCATTCGAATCCGCCACCCGCCACGGCGAGCCTCTCCGGCGGCCACCTGAAGTTCACCTACCCCCGCGCCAAGGAAGCGATGGGCGAGGTGACGATGGTCGTAGAATGGTCGACCACCCTCGAGGAAGGATCATGGCTAAGCGGAGCGGGAGAAACCATCCTATCCGATGACGGCCAGGCGCAGCTCATCGAAGCCAGCATTCCCGATGTGCCCGGCGGCCGTTGCTTCGTGCGCTTGCGAGTCCAGCGGTGAACCCAGCCTCGTGCTCCTTCCTGAATTTCAACGCCTCCCTCCGGCCAACTTCTATTTCCCGCCCCCCGGTCCGGCCCTGGTCCATATACACATCGTCCCCGATACCATGGCAGGGACGCTTTTCCGAAGCGTCCGGGCGAATGCACCGCGAATACTCAGGCCGAAACGGCTTTCCATTCGCCCACCATTCTCGCGGACCGTTTGGAAAACGGTCCCTGCCGTCCCGTTCGGATGCAATCCGACAGAAGATGTGTATAAAGTCCGGCCACCGGCTCTTTCAACGGCCTTCACCCCCAAAGCAATTTCTTAGGAGTCCGACTGGAACCGAAGGCTATTTGGGGGGCAGGTTCGCCGTTCCTTGCGCCAGGATCCGCCGCTGCGGCCGGTTGATATAGTCCGGCCACAGTGGGCAGTTGAGGTCGATCCATGTCTTCACCCGCTGTGACTCCTCAGGCGTGAGGGCCACCTGGTAATGGCCGGCTTCGAGCACTTGGCAGAGCCGGCTCTTGACCGTGCCGAAGCTAAGCGGCTCGGCCTTGTTGTGACGTTGTCCATAGTTCCAATCGAAGTAATGCACCCAGCCCCGTTCGATTAGAGTCCGGTAGGAGGCCGGCACGCCATCACCATCCGGCGTGCCGGCGAAGTTGATCCGGTCTTTGTCCTGCGCGTCGTGGCAACTAACACACTTGGCGTCCCAGACCGGTTGCACCACCTTTTCATAGGCGAACGGCCCGGCACCCCACGGCGGCGGCTCGAGCTGGCGCGGCGGGCGTTGCATGGCCAGCCGAACCGTTCGCGCAAGCGGCGGCACGCTCATGCGATCCTCATGGCAGCCGATGCAGCCGCGCGTTTCGCCCGCCTGCAGTTGCACCACGCTGCGCATCCGCTGCAACTCGTTGAAGTTCCCGTCAAGCACTTGAAAATACAGCACCTTGCCCGCAGGCGCGAAGAAGGAGGCGGATCCATCGGCCTCCACCGGCACGATGCCCAGCACGCCTTTGGCCACATAACTCGGCCAGCCATGCGGTCCGCTGACCTTGTCAACAGGCGTGGCATACCAATCCTGGAACGTCTCATGATCTTGCTGATAATCGCCGCCGGCCAGTCGGATCAGGTCGGCCCGCACCTCCTGGCAGACCCGGATGTATTTCACCTGGCCGCGTTTCACTTGCGGCTCGAGCCCGCGATACACATCGGCCACCACCAACTGGCCTTGCCCGGAATCCGCCCCTTCCGCGGCAAGCGTTTGGCTCAACGCCGGGGACGGTGCCGACGGCCGCAGCGGCATGGGGGCCATGCTGCCCATGCTAGGATCCAGATAGAGCAGCTCGCGGTTGCCCCAGCGGTCGATCACATACAAACCGAACTTGTCATCGGCAGCATGGCTGCACAGGAACAGATCGCGGCTGATCGGATAGGGATCGCGAAAACAGTTCTGGCGCAACCAGGTCATGTCATACTGCGGCGGGACATCGGGCGTCAGGCTGGTGATGGCCTTGGGGTTGGAGCGGCCTTGCTGGGGATCGATCAAGGCGATGGGCCCGTTCAAATCGCCCCCGTGGGAGATGAGCGTGCAAACGATCTCGCGGGTGCCCGGCACTTCATGACCGTTGACATAACAGTTGGTGGTGTTGTTGCCGAAAATGAGTTCCGGATGCGAGCCGTCCGGGCGGATGGCCCAGAGCGTGTGGCCGAAGTTGGCGCCTTTGTCGAGATACTCGGAGCGCGTCCACAGGAGCCGGCCATCGCGCATGACGGCAGGTGCCCATTCGCTCACGTTCGCATACGAGAGCGGCTGGATGTTGCTGCCGTCCGCCGCCATGCGGAAGAGCACGAACGCCTGCGGACGCCAGCAGAGGAAGCGTGCTTTGCAGCGCGTGCTCATGAACGCCACGCCGCCATCCGGCAGGGGGCACGGGTAATAATCGTAAAACGGCCCATCGGTCATTTGGCGAATGTCGCTGCCGTCCACATTCATGCGCCACAGGTGGAAGTAGTCCTGTTTGGTGGTGCGGTAGCCGAACCAGACGGTACGGGCGTCGCATGTTAGGGCAGGATCCCGCGCCACTCCGTTGCGTGCGTCAAACAAGGTTGTCAGCTTCGCCCGCCCCGGCGCCAGGCATCCCTGTTCGTTAGGAATGTCCAGCACGCACACGCCACCGCCCGGCCCGCCCTGCGGATCAAAGATATCACTGTAGTTGTGTGATGGTTCGTAGGCCTGCCGTTTGACGAACAGGATGCGCTCCAGCGGCACCAGGTCCGGATCGCGCAGGAACAGCCGGCGCTTGGCCAGGCGGGCCTGATAGCGCAGCTCGGTCAAGGCGTCGCCTTTCAGGGCGGGCGATGCCGCGCGGCGCTGGAACTCATCCAGTTCAGCACGCTCGCGGCGGGTGTCGAGCCCGCGTTCGCCAAGGCGCATGAGCATCTCGTCCATCTGCCGCAGCACGCGCAAACATGGCTCGGTCGCGTCCACTTTTCCAACACTGGCTGCCTCGCGGGCGAACGCGTAACGCAGCAGGTCCTCCTCAGTCAGGGGGCCATCCGCCAGCAGGCTGCCGTCATCGAGCTTGGCGACGCTGCGCCAATGCTGCCCGTCGTCCGACAGACGGACCTCGACCGCCCCAGGCATCCGGTCGGAGAATCGCCCCTCGCGATCTCGCGAGATCACAATCCTGGAGACGGCACGCGGCTGAGCCAGTTCGATCTGGGCCCACTCGTTGCGCGAGCCGGCTGCAATCCAACTGTAGCTGTTGCCGTAGAGCCCGTCGTTGAGATGGGCGATCTGGTGCATGGCATACCCGGGCAGGAGCGACGACGCGCTGGCCTTGGCCCCGTTGCTGGCGAGCGCCAGGTTGGTTCCGCTGTCAGTCCCGTACACTTCCAACTCGTCGAGGCACGGCTCGCCCTGCGAGTGGCGCAGCAGCACCCGCACAAACTTCGCGGATTGTGAGTCGCAAACGAATTCGTTAGGCTGCGATGGGTTGAGCGGCAGGCTGGCGGCGAGGGCATGCGCCGCGGTCAGGGCAAGCACCAGCCCCCCCGCGAGGCGGCGACGCAGGGGCCGATCCGCGGCCGCGGACTTGCTGCTGCTGGTGCCATGTTGAAATCCAATCTGAGGTGAACACGGTCGAGGGGTCGTGTCGTCTTTCATATTCATCCTGACAAGGAGTGTGGACCTGCTGAGCCGAAAGCCCAGCCAATTCATGATTTTCATTCCGCAAAGATAGTTTCAGTTTCGGTTTCGTCCGCCGCACTCGACCACGGCCACGGCTGATTTCGGCAGGAAGGAATGACGATATGCCATTGGTCAGCCCACAGCGGGCTGCGCCACCCCGCTGAGGCTAAGTCCCGGCGCGTGCTGCGGCCGGACCATCGTCCGGTCCGTCATCAAGTATAAGAATGGACGTGGCTGTGACAATTCTTGGTCTTACTTGATCATTGAATGTTGGGGGTGGCTCCTTACTCCTACAATTTCCTCGACCATTCGGTGCTGGCCAACCACGCGCTTTACGACCGCTTCTATATTTCGACTTTTGCGACCCGCGGCACGGCGAAGCCGGACACGGTGTTCGAGCAATTCATGAATGGCAGCGTGCCGCTGGCATCCCAGGCGTTCCAGCCTTAGGCGCTGTAAAGATATTAACTATATGTTAGTAACTCGAAGAGAAGATAATGAAGCATTATGGTAAAATCATGATGAGGTAAAATGATGGAAGAAAAGACCAAGGATTCTGGGCCAAATTCCCCTTCTGCATCATTTTACCCTTACGGCCAATAATGCGATTTGGAAAGTTTATTTATTTACGGTGCCTTACCGGCCCGGCGGCAAAGCCGTGGCCGACGCCAAGGCGGAACTCTTCGCCTCCGGCAGGCCGAAGGACGGCACCTACAAAACCGCCGCCGAATACCAGATGATCCGGGGCCCCTTCAATGTCAACTCGATGAGTGTGCAGGCGTGGAAAGGCAGTGCTCGCGGCGATGAACAAGAGCGAGATCGTCACCCTCTGGGCACGCTCCGCCGGCCTCGAAACCAAGAAGGCCAGCAGCGTGCCGATCCTCGCCATGTCGCTGCTCAACGGCGGCGCGAACCACGCCGCTGCCGTGGATGCCGCCAAGATCGACAACCCGAGGTCCAACGATTGGAACGGATACCGCAACACTACCGGACGCCGGAGGCCTCCAAGGGCAACCCCGCAGCGGGTGCCCCGGGCTGGATCAGCCAGGGCGACTTGCTGCGCATCCTGGAACCGGCCGCCACCGTGCGCGGCGACACCTTCGTCATCCGCGTCAGCGGCGAGGCACGCGATTCCAAGGGCAAGGTAAGCGCCCGCGCCTATGCGGAGGCCGTGGTGCAACGCATGCCGGAATAGGTTGACCCGGTGAACCGGCCGTCGCTCAATGTCCATACTCGCTTGCCAGCGGCATTGCCGACGAAATCTCCGCGCTCCTTATTGCGTAACCTTGAGGCGGACGAATCCCTCGGCTCCCAGAGCCGGGAGGGTCACTGCCACGTGATCAGAGGGACTGCCGGGCGTGATCGTCACGATCCCGTTAGAGGTGGTCGGAACCGGCACTGCGGCCCAGCCTGCTAGATCGTCACCGTATTCCACGACCTGGGTGGTGGCCGGCGGCAGCGACAGGTCGCTGCGGTCATACTCGAAGGCCCAGACCCCACCGGTGGATTGTGTGAGTTTGGGCAGGATGGATGGTGCGGCCACCATCGGAGCCCCGGCCAAGGTGAATTCCAGCAGGTTGCAAATGCCGTCGTGGTCCGGGTCGTCCATCGGACCATTGTTGACACCGGCGGTGAGGCCCTGCGCCGGATCCAGCGCCCAGGTGCTGAATGGCGACGGCCCCACGGTGACCGTCACGGTATAAGCCTGGGTGGATAGATCCGGCGCGGTAACGGTGTAGGTTTGCGGGGTGGTGAAATTTCTAACAGCACCTGAGAGCGGAGCGCAGGTGGCGAGGGGCGAGAGTGTGTAGGTGGGGGCGAGGGCGGCGACATCGGTGCCATAGGGCACGGTGACGCTGATGTTGGTGCCGGAGAAGGTGGCGGCGGGCAGCCCCGGAAACTCGAAGGTCAGGATATCCCTGGCGGGGCTGGGTGCGGACGGACGCATTGCCATCATCGCCTTGCCCATGCCTTCGCCGATGTTGTAATGGGACTCGCCGTTGAAATACCAGTGATAGCCCTGGGAGTTCACGCCCAGCAGTTCACCGTAATCGAAGGGACGCGTGTCCACGGTGACAACAGTGCCGGCAAACCCGGGATGTTTCACCGGATCGGCCACGTTGCCTTGCGCCTCGATCAACGAACCCGCGCCCGAGGGGGCGTTGGCCATGCCGGTATTGCCGATGGCCACCGGCATGTTAGGCACCCCGAACTCGGTGCGCAGGTCCTGGATCAGGTTGGTCAGGTTGGCCTCATACTCCGCAGTGTAGGCGGTGTTGACGCGGTCATTCCATCCCTGGTGCCAGCCGAAGCCGCAAATTTCGTAGCCTTGACCGCTGTATGCCGGAAACTCGGCTGCTATGTTGTTGAGCACCTGATGGACACGCCCGATCATTTCGGTGTAATTCGGCCCCACCACGCCGCCGCGCTGCGCAACCGCACCGGGCGGCCGGTAGTCCGCCGCCAGCGACTTGCCGCCCCAGGCATATTTGATGATCAATACCTGGTCGGCCAGTTGGCTGCCGGCGATCAGGCCGAAGCCATACTCCGGTCCGATGTATCCCTGGCCGCCTGCCGCCCCGAAATTCGCATCCAGAATGCCCCGGCGATTGCCGCCGGTCGCTTCGCCATAATACGTGACCCAGACGTCGCTGCGGGTGAGCCAGCCGGGATTGCCGCCGACGGGATGGGCGGGGTCCGCCAGATAGATATATTTGGCGGGATTCTTGTTGAGCATGTTGCGCAGGCTGCCAAGTCCGCCGGTGACGGCTGGTCCTGTTAGGTTGTGCGGATCGCGGCCGGACTCGACACTGCCGTAGGCCACCATGTTCGACTGGCCGGCGAGAATGAAGACCTTCACCTTGCCATTGCCGGCGGGGGGATTGACGGTCTGGAACAAGGTCGCGGCCGTGGCGCTGGGCGCATGGGTGGCGTCACCCTGATAGCGTGCCGTGATGGCATTCCAGCCGACGGCGAGGCCGGTGGTTGATAGAACGGCCGGTGCGGAACCATTCAAGGCGGCGGTGCCCAACACGGTGGTGCCATTGTAGAAGGTGACGCTGCCGGTGGGCGAGCTGCCGGTCACGGTGGCGGTGAATGTCACGGCGGCACCGTAGTTGGACGGGTTGGCACCGCTGGTGAGAATCGTGGTGGTCGCCGCCCGGGTTTCCACCACGGTCTGGGTGAGTGCGGCGGAGGTGCTCGGCGCGTTGCCCGCGTTGCCTACATACCGGGCGGTGATGGCATGCACACCGGCACCAAGGGCGCTGGTGGTCAGGCTGGCCTGATAGGAACCATTCAAGGCACTGGTGCTGATGAGCGTGAGTCCGTCATAGAACGTCACGTTGCCGGTGGGCGCGGTGACCGCCACGGTGGCGGTGAAGGTCAGACTGGCGCCGCCATTGGACGGATCGGTGCCACTGGTCCGCGCCAGGGTCGTGGTGGTGGGTGAACTGATCGCCCCGACAGTCACCGTGCCGAGACCGGTGAAACGGGTGTCGTCCTGGTGGGTCGCGGGCGAACTGGAGGATCCGTAGGATCCGTTAGGCCGGGCCGCGCCCGCGTTGAAGGTGAGCGCGGAAATCCGGCGGGTGCCGAGGTAGTCCAGTTGCACCTTGGCTCCGGTGGAGAGGTCCAGTGCTCCGCCGCCCAGCGCGTCGGAGCGCGTGAGGACGAGCGTGCCGGCCTGGACCTTGGTGGCGCCGCTGTAAGTGTTAGATCCGGAGAGCGTCCAGGTTCCGGAACCCGCCTTGGTGATGCTGGTGGCCAGTTGGCCGGCGGTGCCTAACAAGCTATCACCGATGCTGCCGCTGATTTCGCCGCGGCCCGGGTTGGTGCCGGTAGAGCTGGATTCCAGATGGGTGAGGGTCAGGGTCTTGCGGTGGTCCACGGCGGCGGTGCCGGGAATCGAGACGTTGCTGGTGAATTTCAGCAGTCCGCTGTCACCGCGCGTGGTGGGGATGCCGCTGCCGGTTCCGCCCTGGGTGAGCGTCGCGCCGCCGGTGGTGCCGGCCAGCTTGATCACGCGGTCGGTGGTTTCACCGGCACCGGTGTAGAGCAGGGTGCCGGCGGTGGTGGTGGCACCTAACGAAATCGTGCCGTTTGGCTCCGTTGTCGGGGCACCCAGGTTGCTGGTGGCGGTGCCACTGCCCACACGGTTGAGGGAGGTCACGGACAGCGTGCCGGCCTGCACGGCCACGGCACCCGTGAAGCTGTTGGTCCCGCCGAGAATCAAAGGGCCGGCACCGGTCCCCTTTTTCGTCAGGCCCCCAGTACCGCTCACGTTGCCGCCGATGCTCATGTTCCCGGTGGTTCCCAACTCGAAGGTCGAGGTGGCCACGAGGGTGACCGGTCCGTTCAGGTTGGCCGAGAAGCTGTTACCATTCGTCACGGTCGCGCCATTGAGAGTGAACGTGTTCGTTAGGTTGTTGTTGCCATTCAAGTTGAGTGTGGCTGGCGAGTTCACGGTCACCGCGCCGGTTCCAAGCAGCGTATTCGCAGTGGAGCCCAGGGTGAGGGAACCGGCATTGATGGTGGTGCCGCCGCTATAGGTGCTCTCCCCACTGAGTGTCAGCGTTCCTGAGTTGTGCTTGGTGAGACTGCCCGCGCTGGAGATCCCGCCGGAGATCGACACCGAACCACTACCGGTTCCGCCTAGTGTTACATTGGCGGCCAGGCTCAAAGGCGTGCTGATCGCAACTCCGCTGGCACTGTTCTGATTGAGCTGCGGCAGGGCGGCACCGTTGGCGGTGAAGGCCAGGGAATTGCCGGCGAGGGTCACGGTGGAACCCCCGAAGTTGAGCCGGTTGAGCACGAAGCCCGCGTTCAGGTTGTTGGTGGCCGTAAACGTGCCGGCGGCGTTGAAATTGAGCGTGTAAGTGGCCCGCCCCCCGGCGGACGGTGTCACGACGACGACCGGGGCGGCCTCGTTGGTCCAATTGGCCGCGACGTTCCAGTTGCCGGTCGCGGAATTGGCCCAGGTGAAGATATCGGGCATCACGGCCTCGCTGACTGTCACGGTGTAGTTCAGATTCACCTTGGAGTTGGCTGTGCTGCTGATGCTCAGGGCACCGCTGCCGAGGGCGTCTTTATGTTTGCATTCCAGGGTGCAGGCCGTGACGCTGGTCGGACCCGTGTAGCTGTTAGCCACCTGCAGCACTACCGGCCCCTGGCCGTTCAGAGTCAAGCCACCAGTTCCGCCAATGCTGCCGTTGAAGGCCATGGTGGCATATCCCGGGCCCTGGATGATCAGGTCGGAATTCAGGGTGACGGAGCCGTTCCAATTGTCACCAAAACCGTTCTCGGGATAGAGATTTCCGCCGTTGACTGTCAAGGCATTCGCGGCGGTGATGCGTTCGAGAAAAAGACGCCCACCATTGAGGGTGACGGGGCCGGTGCCCAGCGCGGCGTCCGCCTGCAAATCCACGGTTAGTTGGCCTGCGTTGATGATGGTGCCACCGCTGTAGGTGTTGCTCGCATTTTTGATCGTCAGAGTGCCGGAGCCGGCTTTGGTAAGAACCATTGATGCGCCACTGATGATTCCGGACGCAGTCAAAGTCCTGCCCGAGTTCACATTCCAGGTTTGACTGGCACCCAGCGCAATCGGCGTTCCCAAGCTTAGATCGACCGAGGACGACACCATATTGATGCCGTCTGAGCCGAGCGTGAGGGTGCCCGCTCCAGTGACGGCGATGGCCGACAAGGCACTTGCCACGCTGATGCCGCTCCATGAACGGGAAGTTCCCAAGGTCAGGCCCGCACCCAGCGAGGTGCTGGCCCAAGTGGCAACGTCGCCGGAACCGGGCGCGGTGCCGCCCCAGCTTGTGCCGGCCGTGAGGTCGGCGCCAGTGGCAGCCTTGGTGATGGGCGCGGCTGGCGAGCCGGTGACGAGGGCGAGCAGCGCGGCGATAAAGCCGGCGGGCACGAGGGAGTGGTTGCGGGCGTTCATACGCGGGTGACTTGGTTTTCTCATGGCTGGGTGGTGGCGGGTGGTCGGAGGAAATGGCGGACAGCCTGTGGCGGTGGCAAGAAGAACCCTGGACCCCGAGCCTCCGCAACACTGAACCCGGGATCATGTTCACCTGGTTTTCCTGGGCCTTGATTTCCTTTGGAATGCCTATGTTCATTTGAATGACTGGCAAAAAACCGCGTTGCTGCGCTCACAACTGCGCGGGGCCGCCGGTGCGTACCAACGGCCCCGCCAGACCGGAGAAAAACATAACTCCGGAAATGATATGTGTGCCGGGCGATTGTGGATCGCGGATTGTGGATCGTGGATGCGCCGGCGCTTCTTCAATCTTCCATCAACGATCTTCCATCCACGATCTTCCATCAACGATCTCTTCGCCGGCGCGCCTCATGGCGTCGGCGTCACGAGCAGACGGACGAACAGCAAGGGCATGCCAGGTGGCAGGGTGTAGGAAACCGAGGTGGTGTTGTCAGTGCCGGTGGCGTCGGTCCAACTGCCTAAGTCGAGCGAGATTTGGACCTGCCAGGTGCCGTCGTAGGCCGGATCCTTCGTCCAGGTGACCGTGTTGGTCCCGTCCAGGCCGGGCATGGCCGTGAACGACGAACCGGTCTGGCCCATGAAGTATTCGAGGCCGTTGTCCACCCCGTCATTGTCGTGGTCTTCACCTGGGGTTTGGCCGGGCGCGTTCATGTCGGCCCAAAGGGCGAAACCGGGACCACCCACCCTCACCGTGCCGGTGCCGGCAAAGTAGGTGTCATTCTGGACGGTCGCACCCGAAGCGCTGGAGCCGTAGGTGCCGGGGACTGTTTTCGGCACACCGCCGAGGGTCAACGAGGCGATGTTCCGAGTGCCGCTGTAGTTCAGGTTCACCTTGCCGCTGCCGCTGATGCTCAACGCGCCGCCACCCAGGGCCGCAGGGAGGTTACATTGCAAGGTGCCGCCCGTGACGGTGGTTGGGCCGGTGTAGGTGTTGGTGCCGGAAAGGGTCATGGGACCGCCACTTGTCTTGGTCAAGCCACCGGTTCCGCTGATGGTATTGCTGCATAGCAGAGGGTAATACACATTGCAGGTGAGGGTGGTGTTCAGGGTGATGGGGCCATCCCAACTGTTGCCAAAGCCGTTTTCGGAAAGGAGCGTGCCGCCGTTGACGGTCAGGGCATTCGCGGGGTGGAAGCGCCACAGATAGATCGTGCCGCCATTGAGGGTGATGGGACCGGTGCCCAGCTTCGCATCTATATCCATAAACAGTGTGCCGTCGTTGATGATGGTGCCGCCGGTGAAGGAGTTGCCCACATTGTAAATCCTCAGCGTGCCGGTGCCATTCTTGGTGAGGCTGCCCGCACCCGAGAGCAGACCGGAGAGATTGACCTGCCCACTGCCCGTACCACCGTAGGTCGTGTTAGCTCCAAGGTCCAGGTCGTTGGGGATGGTCACTGTGGATCCGCTGTTCTGGTTGATGGCTGGCAGTGTGGCACCGTTCTCAACGAACGCCAGACCGCTGCCGGCAAGGGTCACTGCGGAGCCGAGATTGAGTTGGTTGAGCAGGAACCCAGCGTTCATGTTGTTGGTGGCCGTATAGGTGCCGGGCACGCTGAAATTGAGCGTGTAGCTCGAGCGACCGCTGGCGAGCGGCGCCGTGACGACGACAGGGTCGGCCTCGTTGGTCCAGTTGGCCGGCACGCTCCAGTTGCCGGACGCGGCAGTGGCCCAAGTGAAGATGTCGGGCAGCACGGCCTCGGTGACCGTCACAGTGTAGTCTTTGGTGGACAGATCCTCGGCAATGACAGTGTAGGTCTGCGGACCGGTGAAGTCATGAGTGGTGCCCGCAAGCGGCGAGCCGGTGGCACCAGGGGAAACCGTGTACGTCGGGGCCAAGGCCGTGCGATCCGTGCCGTACGGCACTTCCAAGGTGATCGTGGTGTCGCCAACCGTGGCGGCCCCCAACGCGCCGAAACTGAAGGTGAGCATGTTCTTAACCGAACTCGCTGGAACCCTCACCATGCCGGTGCCGGTGCTGGCAAAGTAGGTGTCGTTTTGATGTTCGGCACCGGAAAGGACGGAGCCGTAGGTACCGCCGGACTGCGGCATCCCGCCGAGGGTCAACGCGGCGAGGTTGTGCTCGCCGCTGTAGTTGAGATTCACCTTGGCACCGGTGCTGATGCTCAGGGCGCCACTGCCCAGGGCGTTTGAGTTGTTGCATTGCAAGGTGCCGCTCGTGACGCTGGTTGGGCCGGTGTAGCTGTTGCTGACGGAGAGGAACACCGTTGCATGGCCCGCAATAATAAATCCGCCGTCACCGCTCACGGCTCCGCCGAAGGTCACATTGCCCGCATTGCCATCCGTGGTATCAACGGTCGTAATTGCGTTGAGCGTGACGGGGCCATTCCAAGTGGTTCCCCACCCGTTGACACTGGCGAACTTTCCGCCGTTGCTGAGCAGGGCGTTCGCCGTGGTGACATTGTCAAACTCGATGGTGGTGCCCAAACCGAGCGTAACCGGTCCCGTTCCCAAAACACCGCTCAAGCCCGGACTGATGCCGCCGACCATGGTGCCACAATGCAGCGTGCCGCCGTTGATGAGGGTTCCACCGCTGTAGGTGTTGGGGGTCAACCCGTCGACTTTCAGCGTCCCGCCGCCGTCCTTGGTGAGCGACCCCGTGGTGATGGGCTGTCCGCTGAAGGTGTAGTTGCCAGCGCTGACGGTGGTGGAGAGCGGCATCACGCCTGACGCGATGTTGATCGTGCCACCGGCAGCATTGTCGAAAATCGCATTGACGCCATTGAAGAATGGCGTGGGAGAACCGGAAGATTGCCCCTTCCAGTTGACAGTGCTGAGGTCCCAGGGACCGCTGCCGGCGCCATTCCAAATCAGGGTGCTCTCATCCGGTGCAACCGTGACCGTCACGGTGAAGTCCTGGGTGGTGGTATCCTGTGCTGTAATCGTATAGGTCAGCGGGCTGGTGAAATCCCTTGGAGTGCCGGAGGGGAAATCCGCGTCCTCCGCAGCGAAGGTGGAGACCGAGTAGGTGGGCGCGAGGATGGTCACGTCGGTGCCAAACGGCACGATCCAAGCGATGTCGGTTCCGGAAATGATGGCACCGGGGCCGAAGGACAGGATGTTCTTGGCGGAACTCGCGGGGGTCTCGGTGACCGTCACGGTATAAGTGTTGACGGTGGCCCCGTCGGTGACGGTGTAGGACACCGGGCTGGTAAAGTCATACGTGGTGGGGCCGCCATTATCCTTATCGCAGGTCCCGGAGGACAGCGTGTAGCTCGGCGCGAGGGCCAAGACACTCGTCCCGTATGGCACGGCCAAGGCAATGGTCATGGCGTTCTCGTCAATGACGGCGGGATTGCCCGGGAGACCGAATGACATGATGGTGGCCTTTTGCGGAACATCATACACGACGGTGACCGTCCCCGAATACTTGGCACCAGGGCCATAGCCGTTTCCGATCATTACCGCTGCGGTGTTCAGATCAATGGCCGGACTCCAAGCGGCGTAGGTTTGCGTGTCGGTAAGAGGACCGTCGTTTTGACCTTGATTGTGCCAGTTCATCTGATTGGCACTGCCGCCGAAATCCGTGTCATCCGCGATTTTCAGCAGGCCATCGCCGCCGGGCGTCCCTGGCGTGGGATCGATGAAAACGCCGAGGTCAGAAGCCCAAGCACCGTTAGGGTTGGCCTCGAGCTTCACGGCGGTCACGGTGACCGCCCTCAGTATAGAGCCGACGGGCAGACTCCCCTTCGCAATCCAAGTGAACAAACTTCCCGCGCCAGTCCCGGCAAAAGTCGTGCCATTGGGGCTGGTTCCGAGGTCGTAGGTTTGGCTGGTGGTCAGCGCATGCACGCTGTCGGCCGCCAGTCCGGCAGCCACCGCGACAGCGAGGGCGGAGTGTTTGAGGGCAACGCGCAGGGGGTTGCCGATTCGGGTGGTATTCATGGAATTCATGGCGATATTGGTCTGTCTTTGTTAACGGGTTGTGGGGGTAATGCGATGGTTGCAGTGCTTCCTGCCACAGTGCGACTGTGGATGACCAGGCAGGCTGTGGCTGCCTACGCGAACAAGTAGGCAGATCCGTCAGGGATGCTCAAGGAAAATATTTTCGACAACTGGCCCTAACAACGGATAGGCTTGCCAGCCATGCACCCGATCCCACGACTGTCCCTGCCCGAACGGGTCGCCGACAACCTGCCGCTGGCCGCCACCGGGCTGGACAAAGTGCCGGCTGATCGCGCCGCCATGCGCCAATTTTTTTGCGCTCGGGCATCGCCGCATGGTAGGCATCGCCCGCGAAGAACGCCGGAACCCAACGCCGGGCCTTGTCGAACGCGCCTTCTGGAGGAACTCACCGCGCACGGCGTCCTGACAAGCAGCTACCATCTGCCGGACTGGGAGGAAACCCCGGAGGGATTTTCCAAATTGCTCGAACGCCTGTTGCGTCATTCGCCACCCACCGCGCGATGGGTAAAACGTAAAGTCGGCTTCCTTCTTCAAGGATCAGCGGGTGCCTGCCGCCTTGAGCTTGGCGATGGCTTCATCCAGGCGGCGGCGAGCGGCGCTCAGCTCGGCGTTGAGGGCGCGGAGGCGTTCGTCGCGCTGGGTGATGGCCGCCTGCCAGGTTTTGATTTGGGCATCCATGGTCGCGATCCGCGCGGTGAGTTCCACCATCCGGACGTCACGATCTGCCACCTGGGCGTCACGTTCCGCCAGCAGGTGTCCGGACGCTTCCGCCGCCTGCTGCATGGATTCGATGGAGTCCTTGAGCAGTTCTTGCTCGCGGGCCAGCATCGCGGCCCGCTCGCGTTCAGCCGCGTGCTGGTCCCGCGCCGCGACCAGGCTGGTCTTCAAGTCCTGAATCCGCGCGTCCAGCCTGCGCTCCTGGTGCCACTGCAAGACCAACAGCAGGCCCAGCACCAGGCAGCCCAGCGCGTTCACCAGCGTCAGTCCACGCCCATTCACCGGCTCACCTCCTTGTTCTCGAAGCCCACTTTTTCAATCCCGGCCGCCCGCACCGCGTCGAGCACCCGCATCATCTGTTGGTAGCGGGCGTCCTGATCGGCGGAGATCAGGACCCGCGCATGCTCCGGCAAGTTCGCGCGTTTGAGCCGCAGCGTGATTTCCGAGGGCGTGACCACCTGGGAGTCCCAGGTGATGACGCCGTGCGCATCCACCGCAAGCTGCACCAACGGCGTCTTGCTGTCCGCGACGCCGGTGGCGGCCTCCGGCAGGCGCAAGGGCACCCGGTGGAGTTGGGTCATGCTCAGGCTCACCAACATGAATGCCGCCAGCAGGAAAAACATGATGTCGATCAGGGGCACGACTTCGATCCGGGCCTCATCGCCTTCGTCATGGCCCGAGCTGCTGGAGAGTTTGACTGGCATGCGCGTCGATCAGGGTTGCCGCAGGTTGGCGGCGAAGACTTCCAAATCATGCCCGTGCTCCTTGGCGGATTTCACCAGCAGCTCCGCATGATTGATCCAGCGCTCCAGCGAACCCCGCAACACCGCCACCCGCTTGCGGAAAAAGTTGTACGGCAACAAACAGCACACGGCGATCGCTATCCCGCAGGCCGTGGCAATCAAGGCCTCCGCAATCCCACCCGAAACCTTCGCCGCCGCCAGTTGCTCGGCTCCCACAAAGGAGAATGAACGCATGATTCCAACAACCGTTCCAAACAACCCCAGCAAGGGTGCCAGGGTGATCAAAGTGCTGAGCACCCACATGCGGGCCTCGGATTTCTCGATGAGGTGATTGGCATGCAGTTGCATGGCGGCGAGCATCGAGGTGCGGGCGTGGGTCATGCCCTCGCGCAGGTTGAGCAAATACGGATCGGAAGTCCCCTGCCCCAGCCGCCAGGCGGCGGCGAAGTCGCCGGTGCCGAGAGCGTCGCGGGCCCGCTCTTGATCTGCGGAGCGCATGCGGCTTTGGAGGCGCAGCCACCACAGCACCCGATCTAACAAGACGCACAGGGCCAGGAAGGAAGTGGCGACGATGGGCCACATGACCCAGCCTCCTTTGGTGAATGTTTCGATGACGATGTTGGCGAGCACAGTGGATGGCTATTTCAGTTGGAAGACAATCGGGCGCTGGAGTTTCATCACCGCGCCGGGTGGGAATTTCCAGCCGCGCACGGTACGCACCGCCTCGTTGTCGAGCACGGGCCAGGGCGATGGCCGCAAGGGATAGGCCGAGATCACCCGCCCGTCGGTTCCCACGATGAACTCGATGAGCACGGTGCCGGTCTGCCCTTTGCGGCGGGCTTCGGCCGGATAGGCTGGCGGCGGCATCTGGCCAGCGGCCATGCGGGCAGTGGCAGAGAGGCCGCTGCCGCCAGCACCTGCGGGGTCCAGCGGGCGGGCACTCGGCTGACCGGTCACGCGCTGCGCGGGCTTGGAGGCTGGGTTCTTTGGCGCGGGCTTCGTCACGGGCGCACGCGGTTTTGCCGACAGCTCGGGAACCTCCGGCAGGGGGGGAAACTCGGCGGTTGCCGGCAGTTCCGGCGGTGTGGGCATGACCTCCGGCTCCGCCACCTCCGGCACTGCGGGCGATGACTCGGCTGCCTCGCTCGGCACCTCCGGCACCCCCAGGGAAATTTCCGGGGGCTTCAAGACCACCGCCGTTTCCCCATCGCGCGACGATTTGGGTTCGAGATGTCGGATTGGCATCGTCCATCCCACCACGTCCAAGCCCGTCAAACTCAACCAAATGGCGAGCGTGGCGATGTTGAGGGCGTAAACCAGGGGACTCATGGGGCGGCGGACACCGGAATCTGCCAAATCAATCCGCCAATGACAATCCCTCAGCCAAGAATCGGAGGATTGCGGGGCCATTGCGGGGCAATTGCGGATAGTGGATGGCGGATAGTGGATGGCGGATGGCGGATGGAAGATGGACGATGGAAGATGATTTGCCGCAAAAGAACGCAAGGAACACCAAGTGAGTTGCTGGTTGAGGCGCTGGTTGACGCGCAGGCGCTGCGGCCAATACTGTTCGCATAGCGCTGGAGGACAGCCGTCTCGGCTGTCAGGGAAGACGTGCGTCCCGCATGTCTTCCTGGCTCGCGACATGCCAAACCGCGTCTCTGTATCTGGCACCAGAGGCGCGGTGCTCGCTTCCATCCGCGATCCATGATCCTCGATCCAACGGCCCTGCGGCCGGAGGCTCGCAACCACGGCCTGCGGCAGGGAGCCGCAGCAACGGCGCACGCCACGGCACGCCCCCCTTACCTGCCCGGCGGTTCTATCAGCACGTCGGCTGCATGCAACAGTTGGCGGGCGATCTGGGTCGAAGATCTGGCAGCCGTGGGCGAGTTGGTGGCGGAGGGGATCGGCCAGATTGTCCGGGATCATGGTGACGCGGTGCCTGCCGCCCTTGCCAAAGCTGACGTGGATGCTGCGGCTGGCGCAATCGAGGTCTTTGACGCGGCGGAAGCAACCGGTGAGGGGTGTGCTGGCCTGAACATGGCGACAAGATAGCAGTCCAAAAGAACAGTTAAATGGATAAGTCGAGAAATTTTTCAGAGGGTGGGGAGCCGCCGCTCCCTGCACGCCCCGCAGGATGTGCTTGCACTCGCTGACCGGGGTGTTCGAAAGAGGCGTGTTGGTCTTAGCCTGGTGGCGAAACCGTAGCTTGGGGAGCCGGATGCGTTGATTGCGCTCGTCCGGTTCTGTGGTGGCGCCGTCCGGCCTTTGGGCCGGGCGGCCCTATCCCGCAAGCAGTCCCAGCGCCGACAGCCGTGCGGAAATTTCTTGGTTCTTCTTGACGACAGGTGATGTCACGCATACTTTCGCGGCGGCCTTGGCCGGCCCCACAAGTATGCATCTGTGGGCATTGAAACATGGGAACAAATGCGCTCAACCGACAATCTTTTCACCGACAATCTTTTCAGTGACAATCCGCATTTGCGTGGTGGGTTACTGGTTTGGGGGCTATGGGTACCCACCTGGGTCATTGTGCTCCTCGTGGTCCTCGTGGCCCTGCTCGGGCTGGGCTTTGCGATCAAACCCGCAAATCAGATCTACCGCGAGTACCGACTCAAGCAAAATCTGGAGGCCGCGAGGGTGGCGGCGAACCTTGAAGACTGGAGCACAGCCCGCGACAAGGCACACGAGGTACTGTTGGTCCGGCAGCATGACCTCGAAGCCAGTCGCATCTGGACCCGGGCCCTCTACATGAGGGGCGAGCCTAACGCGTATCTTGCCGCCACCCAACTTTTCAACGACCCGCAGGCTCTCCGCGAGGACCGCTTGGAAGCGCTACAAATGTTGGCCCTCCAAGCGCCGCAGGCACTGGCGCTAGGTGCTTTTGCCAGCCTGCCGGACGAGCTTCGCAAGCAAGCCGCCTTCCGCGCCGCCATCACGCCGTTGTTAGTTCTGCGCGGGGAGGCTGCCGTTGCCGAACAACGTCTGCGCGAGGTGATGCAGCCGACGGATGGCCCCGCAGTTCGCCTCGAACTGTTGCGCACGCTTTGCTGCCGCCCGGACGACTCGCGCCTGGCGGAGGCACGCCGGATTTTCACGGAATTCATCGCCGCCAATGCGAGCACGGAAGCCTTGGCCGCGCTGCTGCTGCTTGGTGATATCCCGCATGCCCTTGGCCCGGCTCTGCCCGATCTGCCGACCTGGGTCGAGGCCCAACCGATGGCACGCGCGCTTCACCATCTGGTGGCCATGCAGCCAGCACTTGAAGCCAAGCCGGAATCGGCGGAGCGCCTATATGCCGAGGCCATCAAGCGCTTTGTGGCCACTGACCCGGGGGTGCTCGGCACCTGGCTGATGCGTCACAATCAAACTGACAAGGCCGCCGAGATCCTCAAAGAACCGGCAATAACCAAACCCGACGCCTATTTCGCCCGCCTTGCAGCACTCTCGCTTTTGCGCAATCAGGAGGCCATCGAGGCAGCGCTGATTGCGCCGCCAGCCTCGGTGGATCCAGTCGATATCGAAATCGCGCGGGCACAACTGGAGTGGCTCCGCGACAAGCCAAACGCCGCCGTGACCGCGTTGATCAGTGCTTCGAACCAGGCGGCATTCGACACCAAGCACAATCGCTTCATCGAAATCGCCCAACTTGCCGAGCGCCACGACGCGCGGGCAGTAGCCACCGATGCCTGGGTCGCCGCCATCCGCGTGGGATGGGGCCGCTTGCCGCTCTACAGCGACCTGCACCAGGTCATTGAGTTCTTGGTGGACAAGGATCGCACCGAGGATCTGCTGGCGCTTTGCCAGACGCTGCTGCGCTTCGAGCCTGACAACCCCGAGTTACGCAACCATTTCCATTACCTAGCCCTGATCGACGGCCTTCTGCCACCCGCCGAAGTGGTCACCGCGCAGACAAAACTGATTGCGGAGAATCCGCAGGCGAGTGGCTTCAATACCACCCTGATGCTGGCCGAGATACTCAGCCAACGTCCGCACGACGCCCTCAGCCGGTTGCCACAACTGCGTGCTTGCACGGAGGTGGAACCGATGCTGAAAACCGCGCTCGAAGGCAGTGCCAGAGTCTCGGCTGGAGAGACGGAAGCTGGCACGGCCTTGTTGCAGCAAGTTGATTGGGGCGTCCTCATGCGCCAGGAGCGCAGAGTATTCCACAACCTGCTGACCTCACTCAGTTTCGATTTTTCCCAAACACCTAACACCCCATGACAACGCCACTTCGTTGCCACCTCATCCTGCTCGCCGCGCTGGCCCTGAGTGCCGCCTGACGCACGCCCAACTCACGGCCGACAACGTCCGCGCCGCACAGCGCGTCGGCACCAGGCTGGTCGATATCGTAAGAAGCCGCAGTGCAGGCCAGGCTCGTGATGGATTTCGCGCTCATCCCTGGCGGCGAGTTCATCATGGGCGATACGCTTGATGGGGACACGGATGCCCCTACACACAAGGTCAACGTGAGCGGGTTTCACCGGGCGAAGCATGAGGTGACCAAGACCCTGTGGAACGAGGTGCGGACGTGGGGCCTGCGGCACGGTTACCCATCCGTCTTATACAGCGGGCAACCTGCCATACCCATCTCCGGTGGGGAGTTTCGCGGCGAATGGCTATGGACTTCATGACATGGCTGGCACCAAGTGCTGACCCTATTCATCGGGATTGGCCAGGAGAAACTCCAGCCTTTCCGCCAGCAGCGGCGGCAGTCCTGCGGCGAGCGCGGGGTCCAGCAGTCCCACCCCGGCCAGATCGCGCAAGTGCATCCGGTCCTTGTCGCGCCAGGCGGCGAGCTTCATCCGCACCAGGGCGGGCAGTGAGATCAGGCGGAAATCCCCGGCCTCCTCGGCCTCGTCCACCGAGGCATTGACTGCCAAAGCATCGGGTTTGACCATTTCGCCGGCGAAAAGCACATGCACCGCATCGCGCACTTTCGCCTCGGGCCCCTCCAGAAAAACATCCATCGCACCCCCGCCCAAGGAGGAGATATTCCGGTGGGAGTAGCCGGCCTCGGTCATGGCCACGATGGCACGGGGCAAATCCTCGCGCCGCAGGAGGATATCCACATCGCGCGTGTTGCGCACCGCCGCCTCGTCCACGCGGGAGACCCAGGCGGCCACGGCATTGCCGCCCACCACCGCGTAGGGCACGCCAGCCGCACGCAGGCTGGCGCTCGCGTGCAGCAGGCGCCTCCTCACCTTGGCCACCGCATCATCCATGCGCTGCCAGGAAACGGGTTGTAGGAGAGAATGGCCCATTGGACACGGGCGGACCTTGGCATCGGCGGCCGCAACTGTCAATGCCGCGCAGCCATCCGCTTTGATTCCCGCTTGCCAAAGGGATTGGTCAATCGCGGTTAGGCCAACTTGTGGCATCCGATTGTGGGAAAGCAGGTCTTTACTTCGTGGGCAATTGCCTGGTTTTATTTTCCCCGTGTGGCGTCTCCTCCTTTTCCTGTCCGTGTTTCCGATCATTGCGGCATTGCTGTTGCGGTGGTGGTTTGGCATCCGCATGCTCGTGGCAAACGGCGGGCGTCCCTGCCGCTGCGATCCGGAACGCTGGAGCATGGTGCTCGGCGACGACCTGCAACCAACCCTCGCCGAACCGGGCCCGGCCTGTGAGTTGGGTCGCCAACTGCGGCTGGCAGCCCTCGCCAAGTGGCAGCGCCGCGAACCCAAGCTGGCGGCTTCGCGGGAATCCACCCGCCGCTTTGGCCTCGCCGTGCCACCGCTCAGTGCGATGGTTGCGGTGTTTGCCGCGATTCTGGCGAAGATCCCGGTTACCGGCGCCATCACCATCTTCATCGCCGCCACCGCGCTTGCCACCGTGTTCGGGTTGCTATCGCTTGGTGCCGAACTCCGCGCCATCGCCATCACTGCCCGTGCCCTGCGCCAAGCCAGAGCCTTCATCCGCGCCGATGATGAAAACGCCGTCATCCAGTCCGCCATCGCCGCAGCCTGGTGTGAAACCGTCCCGCCCGTCCTGCGGCTGCTGCAAAAAGGCTGAGTTCACCGGGCCAAACTGACCGTGTCGGGCGAGCCGTCTCCGGCACACGGTCTGCGACGAGTGGCGGCGACGAGGCGTCGCGGCAACGGAGCCCCCTCAGCGCACCACGCGCGCGCCGCCACCGGAGATTTGTTTTTCCACCTCCCTGCGGGTTGCCATGGAGGTGTCGCCGGGAGTCGTTGAGGCCAGGGCGCCGTGGGCGGCGCCATACTCGACGGCTTGCTGCGGATCATTGAACTCCATGAAACCGAATTGCAGCCCGCTGGCAAAACTGTCGCCACCGCCGACGCGGTCGAGAATCTCGAGCGCGGGGTACTGGCGGCTTTCGTAGAACGCGCCGGCGTGCCAGAGGATGGCGGCCCAGTCGTTGCGGGTGGCGGTAATCACGCGGCGCAACGTGGTGGCCGCCACCTTGAAATTCGGGAAGTCCTTCACCGCCGTCTCGATCATCGCTTTGAACGCCGCGGTCTCGATGGCGGAAATGTTGTGATCCACCCCCGCGACCCCGAAGCCTAACGAGGCGGTGAAATCCTCTTCGTTGCCGATCATCACATCCACATATCTGGCGATCTCACGGTTCACCTCCTGCGCCTTGGTTAGCCCACCGATGGACTTCCACAGCGAGGGCCGGTAGTTGAGGTCGTATGAAACGATGGTGCCATGTTGGTTAGCCGCCTTGACCGCTTCCACGGTGAGGGCGGCGGTGCTGGCCGAGAGGGCGGCGAAAATCCCGCCGGTGTGGAACCAACGCACGCCGAGGTCGCCGAAGATATGCTCCCAATCCATATCACCCGGCTTGAGCTGTGAGGCGGCGGTGTTGCCGCGATCTGGATTGCCCACGGCCCCGCGAATGCCGAAGCCGCGCTCGGTGAAATTGAGACCGTTGCGCACGGTGCGCCCGATGCCGTCATCGCCGCGCCACCGGATGAAATCCGTGTGGACCCCGCCCTGCATGATGAAGTCCTCGATGAGGTGGCCGATCTCGTTGTCAACCAAGGCCGTGCAAACCGCAGTCTTGAGGCCGAAGCATTTCCGCAAGCCGCGCGACGTATTGTATTCGCCACCGCCCTCCCAGGCGGTGAAGTTGCGGGCCGTGCGGATGCGGCCCTCGCCCGGATCGAGGCGGAGCATGATTTCACCCAGCGAGATCTGATCGAACGCGCAGGCGGAGCTTGGTTTCAAGGTCAGGGCCATGGGGTTGGATTGCGGTTGGAAACATGTCCCGTGATGAGCCAAGGGCGGAACCACCCGAATGCCCGACGCCGGGCCGGGGCCTCACGGGAGGCCGCCGCCAGGCTTGGGGCCGGGCCGGGCTTCGCCACCGGGGGGCTCGTCTGTTTTGAAGGATGGTGCGGCCGGCTTGGACTCGATACCGAAGGAACGGAGCCAGGTGTCATTGTCGGACGCTTGTTTGAAGGCGGCGCGAAGGGTGGTGGCAAGATCGTTTTTGCCGGCCTGCTCGGCGGCGGTGACGGCGTCCTTGAGTTTAACGAGATAAACGACTCGGAGGCGGTCCACGTCAGCCTGAAACGCCTCCTCGAATTGCGCTTGTTTGTCGGCGCAGCCGGCGGCGATCCTGGCCATCTGGGGCGAGACGGCGATGCCGCTTTCCCTCGGGATGGCGGTTGGAACGCGGGAGTTTCTCACGGCCGCCTTGAGTTTGGCGACGGGAAGTTGCCAGTTGGACAACTCGCCTTTGGGGAGCGTGCGGAGCCACAGATCGAGATCCCAGGCGAACGAACGAACGTTGGCGGCAAGTTGCTCCGAGCGCTTCTTGTCAGCCGCCAGCACCAATTCCTTGGCCCGCGCCGCCAGGGTACCGAGGTCGGCAATGTCCGCCGGGTTGACCTGGGGTACGGTCGGGCCGGCTTCACGATCCTTGCTCCATTCGATGATGAAACCCGAGGCAGAGGTGGCCAGGTTCTGGGCATCCCAGCCCTTCTCCGGGCGGATCAGCAAGGCGGAACCTTTGGTGTCATGGGAAACGCCTTCCGCCCACTTGCTGGTTTTCCACGGTTCCCCGGTGATCCAGACCCAGTCCTTGTCCTTGAGAAAAGCGCCTAACCAAATCCCGTTCGGGGCGACGAGACTGTCGGCGAACTGGGCGAGGTAACTCGCTTCGGTCTTGTCAACCACGACGGCAAGATGCCCGCCGGATTTCTCCGCCAATTCCACGGCATCCCGCCAGATGATCGGGCGTGCCACATAGAGGTAGTGGCGGCTCTCGAAGGTTTCGGTTCCTGGCGGATAGATCGGATTGGCCTGGGTGAGGGATTCGCGGGTGGCCAGCAGCGCGGCGGCCAGGGAGGCCGGGTTGGAGCCATCCCGATGCCACTGGATGAGGAACGGATGCACATGTTTGGAATCAAGACCCCGCACCAGCCCGAGGTTGTTCACACCGACGTGAGTGCCGGTGCCTTTCGGCAGGGAGGAAAGTTTCCAGAGGGTACCATCGACACAGGACCAAGCCGAGCGCCCGCTGCGGCCGGCCCCGATCCAGACGCCGCCCTCCGGCGGTGCCTTCTGACCAAACCAACTGACGTCTTCCGGCGTGGTCGGAATGGCCAAATGCCCGCCGAAGCGCTCCGCAAAGGTGGCGGCTTCCGACCACGTCATCGGCTTGGGCACCAGGAAGAAATCATACTCGCCGCGCCGCACGGTGCCGAGCGGCATTTCCGTGCGGTTGCCGTTGGCAAGATCAATGCGGAGGCGTTCGAGCGATTCATACGGGGTTTCCGGGATTGGCTCGACCTTGGGCACGGGTGGGAGCACCGGCTTGTCCGGGATCGCCGGCGGTTTCGGCTGTTTGGCAAACTGCCTGGCCTCGGCCTGGGCCTTGGCCTCTTTGAGAGCGGCCTCTTCGAGGATATCGCGGTTGGCCTTGTCCCGCTGCCTGCGGACCACCTCCAGTTGTTTCCACACCACGGCAATGACGACGATGAGAGCCGCAATGATGAAGAGGTTGCGGATGAAGTGCCAGTTGGTTTTGACTTGGAACTCCAGTTGCGGCACCACCACCGCCGCCGGCGTGCCCGGGCTCTCGGAACTTGCCGGCGACGGCGAGGAGCCCTGGGGTGGGGCGGCGACCAGCAACTTGGCCTTGCCCTTGGCGGCCGGACCTTGGGCCTTGAATTTGACGATCCATTCCCCGAGCGCCTTGCTGAACGCCTGGGCATCAGGGTAACGGAGATCCGGATTCGGATGGGTGGCGCGGCGCCAGATGTCATCCAGGGCCGGACCGCAGCCACAGCGCATGGACGGTGGCGGCGCGCCGGCTTCCTGGCGCCCCCCGGTCATGAGTTCGTAAAGGATCACCCCGACCGCAAACAGGTCCGAACGGCGGTCCGCAACTTGGGGGCTGGTGATGACTTCGGGAGCCGTGTATCCGGGGGTGCCCATCACCAGGCCGGCACCGTCGGATTCGACCGGACGGGCCAGCCCGAAATCGCCGATCTTGGGCGCGGCCTTGGAGGTGAGCAAAATGTTGGCGGGCTTGATGTCCCGATGGATGATCCCGTTCTCATGGGCGTGGCCGAGTCCGTCACAGATGCCCTGGACCAATTGGGCCGCCTGCACCGGCTCCACCTGCTTCCCATAAGATGAATGATAGAGCGACTTCCCCGGCACATACTCCATGACGATGTAGAGCATGTCATCGACCGAGCCCGAGTCATAGACTCCGATGAGATTCGGGTGGTTGAGCCTGGCCATGGCCCGCGCTTCGGTCTCGAAGGACTGGCGGAAAAGCGGATCATGCCCGACTTCGCGCGGCAGGATCTTGATGGCGACATCCCTGGCCAACGAGCGTTGTTTGGCCTTGTAAACCGCCCCCATTCCGCCTTTGGCAATGAGACACTCGAAGTCGTACCCGGGCAGCAGTGGGCCCAGAACCTCGAGCGAAGGAGCGTTGAATGAAGGATGGGACATACCGAAGTTTTCAGTTGGACGGCGCGGAACATAGCACGCTCCGGTGGGACTGAGAAGCAAAATCCCAAGGGCTTTTCATGCCACTGATTCCCAGCGGAGCGGGTGATAGGTGGCGGCGTACGACGCCGTCATCGCCGGCTCGTCGCGCGGGCTGCACGGGAGCTTCCGGGACGGCATCGACGGCAGCGCTCCACCTCCTGCTCCCGCTTTGGCGATGTCCCGGCACGCACTCTGTCAATCCGGGGGGCTGGTCCGTCGCCGAGCCACCACGTCCGCTCTTGGCTATCCAGTGGGAGACTCCTGCCAGATGGTGTCACCAAAACAAATCCGTCGTGTCCACCTGGCCATGGCCACGGCATTGTCTTGATTTTCCAGGTACTTGCTTCACGCTGCACCCCGCCAGCGCCCCGTTGGCGTGATTCACCCGAGTATTTCTGCCCCAGTTGCCTTCCATGACCGACCCAACCGTCATCGCATTACAGGTTTGCTTCCTCGGGGCACTCGGGATGTTCTCGCTGTCCGCAATCGTCAGGTTCCTGCGGTCCAAGGGCTCGGCCCCGCCCATCATGCCGCCGCCGCTGCCCACCGGACGCGTGGCCACCTGGCCGTATCTCGCGCTGGACCTGGTGTGGCTGGGTTTCATTTTCCTGACCTTCTTTTCACTCGGCAGCAGCCCCCCCGCGCCCGCTGCCGACAAGACCGAGGTCGTCATCAGCGCTCAAGGGTTGCTGCAGTCGATCAGCTTCCAACTGATGCTCGCCGGCATGACCCTGGTGGTGATGGGGTGGCGGCTCCGGCCCGTGGCTTGGCTCGGTTTGCGCTGGCCGGGGTGGAAGTGGGTTTTCGTGATTGTTCCCGCAGGGGTGGCGGCAATGTGGCGCTTCAGCGTGTTCTTGGAGGTCGCCGGGTTCATGAAATGGATGAATTCCCTGGGCGTCGAGCAATTCCAGGACAGCGTGAAGCTGCTACAACGGTCACAGGATCCGCTCGTCCTCGGCTTGATGGCAGGTTCCGCCGTGCTGGTGGCTCCGCTCTGCGAGGAAATCGTCTTCCGCGGCTACTTCTATCCGGCGGCGAAAAAATTCGCCGGGCGATGGGTGGCAGGTGCCTGTTCCGCGCTCGTCTTCGCGGCCGCCCATGGCTCGTTGGTCCCGCTGCTACCCCTGTTCTATTTCGGTTGCCTGCTGGTCATCGCTTACGAACTCACCGGTTCGCTATGGGCCCCGATTGCCATGCATTCTGGCTTCAACGCGGTCACGGTCGTTGCCCAAGCCATCGCCCGCAGCTAACCTCTCCCGCTCACCCCAAACCTGTGAAACGTCTGTCTGATATCGGCGAAGACGCGCTCATCGAGCGCCTCGTCCGCCTCGTGCCGTTGGACCCGAACCCGGCCAGCGGGCCGGGCGACGATTGCGCGGTGATCGATCCCGGTCCCGGCCAGGCCACCCTCCAATTGCTCAAGACCGACGTCCTCGTCGAGCACATCCATTTCCTCCCGGACGCCCCACCGCGTGCGGTCGGTTGGAAAGCGGCCGCCCGCGTCGTCTCTGACTTCGCCGCAATGGGCGGCCGCCCGGAGCGCTTCCTCATCACTCTCGCCCTGCCACCGCAAACGCCAGTCGCCTGGGTGGAGGACCTCTATCGCGGCATCGGCGCTTGCCTGCAGCGCTTCGGCGGGGTCCTCGCCGGCGGCGAAACCTCCAGCGTCCCGCCTCCCTCAGCCGCGCTCATCTCCATCGCCGCCACCGGCAGCGTCCGCCGCGAACACCTCACCCGCCGCTCCACTGCCAAATCCGGCCAGTCCCTCCTCGTCACCGGCCGACTCGGCGGCTCCCGCCACGCCAAACCCCTCGACTTCACGCCGCGCCTTGAAGAAACCAATTGGCTGGTATCCAATTTCAAGCCGACGGCGATGATGGACCTCTCGGATGGATTGGCGCGGGATTTGCCGCGGCTGGCGGCGGCCTCCGGGTGCGGGTATGTGTTGGAGTGGGATGCGTTGCCGGTCACGCCGGGATGCACGGTGGAGCAGGCGCTGGGGGATGGCGAGGATTTTGAGATGTTGCTGGCGGTGGAGTCCGCGCGGGTGTCGGCGCTGCTGGCGGCGTGGGCGCTGGCATTTCCAGGGCTGCCGCTCACCCGGATTGGTCGGCTGGTCGGGGCTGGTGCCGGAGAATGCCTGCATGGCGGGTGGGAGCATTTTTCCAAACCCTTGGCATGCTGACCCACTCAAGTTATGCTTCCGGCGTGAACGACGACGGGCTGGAAAGCGCATTCTTGGAATTCCAGGGTACGGAAAAAAGTGGCTCGCCACGGACGCTGGTGAATTATCGGGAAGCCCTTGCGGCCTATCGTCTGTGGTGTGGCGAGCGCTTCGCCGGCTGGTGGGAGGCGTCCGCCGATGAGTTTCGCGATTACCTGTTTGCCTTGCTGAAACAGGGCCTCAAGCGGGCGACCATCCGCCTGCGCTTTGCCGCGCTGCGTTCGTTCTACAAATTCCTCGTCCTCCGCCGCGGTCTGCGGCGCAGTCCGGTGGCGGGCGTCCTGCTGCCCAAACCGCAGCGCAGTCTGCCGGTGGTCCTGACCCTCGCGCAAATCGACGAACTGCTGGCGCTCCCGCTGCATCTGCCGGCCGATAAGAAGGTGCCCGCGTGGCTCCCCTTGCGCGATGCAGCGATCCTCGAACTGCTTTATTCCTGTGGCTTGCGCATCGCCGAGCTGCTGGCACTGGACGTGAAGGATGTGGATTTCATTGGCGACACCGTCCGCGTTTTTGGCAAGGGTGCGAAAGAGCGCATCGTGCCGATCGGCACTCCTGCGCTCAATGCGATTCAACGGTACCGCCAGGCATCCGCCGTCACCTCCGGTCCGCTCTTCCTGAGCAAACTGCGTCGGCGCATCACCCAGCAAGCGGTGGATCAATTGCTCAAGAAATACCTCAAGCACAGCAGCATCCCGTTTGGCATCAGTCCGCACAAGCTTCGCCACAGCTTCGCCACCCATTTGCTGGATGCCGGGGCGGATCTCCGCAGCGTGCAGTCGCTGCTCGGCCACGCCTCGCTTTCCACCACACAGATTTACACCCACGTCACCAAGGAGCGTCTCAAGACCGCCTACGACAAGGCCCACCCGCGAGCCTGACCCGAGGCGGACGGAGCAATTCTCGAAGTGCCGCCGGGCATGCGGGCGAAGGGCTGTCAAACCGAGGGTCCGATCCGTCGCTGAGTCACCACGTCCGCTTTTTGAAGCCGTGACAGGCCGCGATACGGACTGTGCCTCATGGGAACCCCGCGACGTACCCGGTTTAGCCAAAGCGGTGTGGCGGGCTGCGCCATTCCCACCGCACTCCATACTTTCGCTTGCGCATGTGCGGTGCGGGTATTGATGACAGGAGACTCCAACCATTTTGACAGCCGGGACGGCTGTGCTCCCTCATTTCCCCATAACTTGACGCGTCCCCCCCGCCGCCGCCGCAATGATCGCCCGCGCCGGAATTTCAGTAATGCGGGCGGTAATAATGGTTGTAGAAACGCTGGTTATGATGGTGGTGCTCGTTGTTATTGGCGATCGCGTAGCCAACGAGACCGGCGGCAGCCACTCCGGCAATGGCCAACCCGGGATCCACCGATTGTTGCGGGCGTCCGTAGGCATCATAAGTGGTGGTGCAATTCGTGCTGGTGAGAATAGCAACCGTCAGCGTAACAGCCGAGGCGAGGCGAAGCAACTTGAAAGACCGGGTGTCCATGTCTCTGTGACGGGCCGACCCCGGAATTATTCGAGCAAGCTGCAATTTTTCCGAACCATGCGGAAGCCGAATGAAGTGATCTTGATGAAGCGCCGAACCGCCTGCAGGAAACGGGGCCTCCCGGGCGAATTCTGCCAACCTCCGGTGATCGGGGGTTGCATTTGCTTGAGATTCGCCGTAATCGTCCGCCCCCGTCGCCCATTGACCATGAAAGCAATCCGCCATTTCCTCAAGTTTGCAGTCCTGCCGCTGGCCCTGCTGCTGGCCAATTGCGCCACCAAAAAGCCGCTGCCCACCACGGATGCCAACGGCAAGTTTGTCAATCCCTATCCGGTCGGCACGTACCAGCATTTCACGACGGAACCAAGCTACCCGAAAACCTACAAGGTGTGGAAAAACAAGGAACTGCTGGGCCGCACCACCCCGGAGAACTCCCACGTCCGCATCGACCTCGCCACCCAACGCGGCCTCCTCATGAATGGCGATGAAATCGTGATGGACTATCCGATTTGCTCCGGGCGCAAAGGCCGTGAGACGCCGACGGGCGAATTCATCATCCTCGAAAAAGTCGTCGAAAAACGCTCCAACCGCTATGGCCGGATCTATGATGCCACGGATGATTGCGTCAACAGCGATGCCGACACGACCAAAGACGCCATCCCGGAGGGAGGGCGCTTTGAAGGTGCCTCCATGCGCTACTGGATGCGCCTCACCAATGACGGGGTGGGCCACCACATTGCCCCGGTGCGGCGCTATCCCGCATCCCATGCCTGCATCCGCGGCCCGGGTTCCGCCATTCCCATCGTCTATTCCAAGGTCAGACTTGGCACCAAGGTGCTCGTGGAATAGCGCCATCTCCCCCGCCCCGGCCCGTCTTGTTAGAACCCGGGCGGGCCTCCCATCCTCCTGCCAGTCCACCTCACGATGATGCCCCGCACCAAGCCGGAAATCATGTCGCCGGCTGGCAACTGGACCACCCTCCATGCCGCCATGCAGGCCGGCGCTGACGCCATCTACTTCGGCTTGCGCGGTTTCAACATGCGGGACAACGCGGACAATTTCCGTCCGTCCGAGTTGCCCCGGATTGCCCGGACTTGCCATGGGGCCGGCGTCCGCGCCTATCTCGCCCTCAACACCATCATCTACGAGCATGAGGTTCGCCCGGTCCGGCGCATTCTCGAAGCCGCCGTTGCCGCTGGGATAGATGCCGTGATTGGTTGGGATATGGCGGTGATCCAGACGGCCACCGCGCTCGGTCTGCCGGTCTTTCTTTCCACCCAGATGTCCGTCTCGAATTCGGCGAGCCTGGCCGCATTCCATCGGGCCTTCGGCATCCGGCGCTTCGTGCTTGCCCGTGAGTGTACGCTGGCGCAAATCCGCGGCATGCGCCGCAAGCTTGGCACCCTGCTCGGCGCCGCCGCCGCGCAGATCGAAATCGAAGTCTTTGCTCACGGTGCCATGTGCGTCTCGATTAGCGGCCGCTGTTTTCTGTCCGAATCCAGCGTTGGCAAATCCGCCAACCGCGGCCAATGCACGCAACCCTGCCGCCGGCCCTATCAAATCACTGGCAGCGAAGGCGAGGTGGCCTTCCGCATGGGCGACCAGTACCTGCTCAGCCCGCAGGACCTCTGCACGCTCCCGTTCCTCGAGCAAGTGCTCGCGGCCGGCGTCAACAGCCTCAAGCTCGAAGGCCGTGGCCGCGCCCCGGAATACGTCAGCACCGTCACCGCCGCCTATCGCCGCGCCGTGGATTTCCACTTCGACAACCGCCACCGCCCTGGCTTCAAAGCGGAATTCCAAGCACTCAAGGAGACCCTGATGAGCGGGCTGGAGGGCGTCTATCATCGCGGGCTCGCGTCCGGGTTTTACCTGGGTGCGCCGCTCGACCAATGGAGCGGCGCACCCAACAGCCAGGCCGCGACCAAGAAGCTCCACGTTGGTGAAGTCGTCAAATTCTATCGCAAGGCAGGCGCGGTGGAACTCCGCGTCTGTGATACGGAGTTTGCCATCGGCGATGAATTGCTCATTCAGGGCCCCACCACCGGCGTGGTGCGCGTGTGCGTGAACTCCATCCAAATCGACCACCAGCCGATGCCACACGCCCGCCGCGGCCAATCCGTCGCCGTGCAGCTCAACACCCCCGTGCGTCCCGGCGACCGCGTCTATCGCGTGACCAGCCGCCGCCAATAGTCTCCTGAAATCCTTGCTTTGCCAAAGTGGGGCGATAGGATCACGGGGCCGCCACCCGCTCCGATTTTCATGACTATCCACCCCACCGCCCTGGTCTCGCCTGAAGCTGAACTTGCCGATGACGTGGTGGTCGGCCCCTTCGCGGTGCTCGATGGCCCGGTGAAGCTGGCGGCAGGCGTGACGGTGGGCGGGCATGTGTGGCTTGCGGGAGACACCAGCCTGGGTGAGGGGACCGCGGTGGGCTGGGGCAGCGTGATCGGGGCCGATCCGCAGGATCTGGGTTTTGATCCGGTACTCCGCTCGGGCGTGCGGATTGGCGCACGCAACACGATCCGCGAGTACGTGACGATTCATCGGGGCTCGCAGGCGGGTGCCCATACGACGCTGGGCGAGGGGAATTATCTGATGACCGGGGTGCATTTGGGCCATGATTCGCAGGTGGGGGATGGCAATGTCCTTGCCAACAACGTGCTGTTTGGCGGGCATGTGCATCTTGGCAGCCGGGCGTTTCTGGGCGGCGGTGCGGCGTTTCACCAGTTTCTGCACATTGGGGATTTGGCGATGGTGCAAGGGAACGCCGTGGTCAGCCAGGATGTGCCACCGTATTGTGTGGCGCATGGGAAAAACCAATTGGCCGGGCTCAACACGGTGGGCTTGCGGCGTGCGGGGCTTGACGCCGCGGCGCGGACGGAACTCAAGCGGGCATATGCTTTGTTGTTTTGCTCGGGATTGTCGCTGGGCAGGGCGCTGGAGGAGGCTAACGGGATGGAGTGGAGCCTGGCGGCCAGGCGTTTGTTGGAGGCGGTCGCCAATCCCTCCCGCAAAGGGGTGATGGCGCGGGGATGAGTGGGAAAACCGCCCCGCCTGAGGCCCCGGGTTCCGCCGGGAAACTGGCGGCGGAAATCTGACTGCAAGCACCGGCAGACCGGACTGGATCGCTCCAAAAATCGGTCTTTGCATCCTTCCCGCAGACAACAAGCTGGACAGTCCGGCCCTCTTGCCGCCATCCTGTGTTCCGTGCGGACTGTCATGTCCATTTCCCGATCCATGTTGCTGCGCTTGCTGCTCCCCCTCGCCCTTGCCGTGTTGGGAACGGGGTGCTGTGCCTTGCTCATCCCATCCGAGTTGCGCTCCATCGAAGAACAACTCACCGGCTTCCCGGACTCAGACGTGGCCGCGCACCTCGCCCGCCCGTACGTGCTGGGCGGACTTTGCTTCCTCCCGACACTGGCCGCGCTCATTTATGCCTTCGGCGGCACCCTTGACCGCTACCTCGCCCGGCAGTTCGCCGGCATTTTCTTCATCTGCGTCGCCTCGCTGGTGCTCATCTGGTCCCTCATCGACCTGGCCGACAACCTGGGAGACTTCCGCAAAAGTTCCAACACTTTCGTCACTGCGGCCAACTTCTACCGCTTCCGCGCACCCGTCATCGTGCTGCTCCTGCTGCCATACGCCCTCCTGCTTTCCCTCATCCATGCGCTTGGCAAACTCTCTCGCAACCGCGAAATGGTCGCCATGGTCCAATCCGGGCGCAGCCTCATCCGGCTCACCACGCCGCTCATCGCCGCCGGCGTCTGGTGCAGTTTGCTCTGCCTTGGCCTCAACTATCACTGGGCTCCCACCGCCGAAGGCCGCCAAGCGGAAATCCTCGATGCCGCCCGCGGCGTGCTCATCACCGAGGCGAAACACGTCCTCTACCATAACGCGGACAACCATCGGCTCTGGATGATTGGCGCCTTCCCGAAACACTACGAAAAAGGCGAGGCGCTGCTCAACGTCGAAGTGACCACCACCCGCCACGATGGCTCCCTCGCCTCACGGCTCACCGCCAAACGCGCCAGTTGGGATCGCCACGACAGCTCCTGGACCTTCGAGGCGCCCATCATCGGCTATTTCCATCCCGGTCGAGCCCCCGAGTTTGAAATTCCCAATCCCCCGATCCTCCGCCACGCCTGGCCGGAAACCCCTTGGCAACTGATCAAACCCGGACTCGCCGCGCCCTACCTTGGCATCCCCGACCTCAATGGCTGGCTACGCGCCAACGCCACCAAACAGCACACCCTGCCTAACAAAAACGCCGCGGCCCCGTATCTCACCCAGTGGCACTACCGCTGGGCGCTGCCTTTCACCTGTCTCGTCACCGTCCTCCTCGCCGCGCCGCTTTCCATTCACTTCTCCCGCCGCAGTCGCGGTGGCAATATCTTCCTCGCCGTCGTCCTGTCCGCGCTGATGGTCTTCACTGCCAGCATCTGCCTGAACTTTGGCGAAGCCGGCTTGCTGCACCCGGCACTAGCCGCCTGGATGCCTAACCTCGTCTTCTCGCTCCTCGGCCTCTACCTGTTCCACCGCCGGATTGCCGGACGCCCCATCTATCAATCAGTCCTCAGGCTGTTCTCCATCATCAAGTAACCCGCTCCCCCCACCACCATGGCCCTAGCAGAATTCTGGCACCTCCGCTCGCGTGGCCGTGAGTGTGCCGCCACCCAGCGCCCCTTTGTTCCCGGCGAACCGATCATCACCGCGCTCTTTCCCGATCCGGAATCCGGCGACTACCTCCGGCAGGATTATGGTCTGGAGGCCTGGCAAGCCCGGCCGGCTTTGGCCGAGCCGCCGTTTTCCTCATGGCGTACCATCTATGCCGCCCCCGGTGGCGACAAGCCCCAGGAGGTCGCCAAGGAAGATCCCGAGGACATCCTGCGCCGCCTGGTTGAAGACGACCTGGACCACACCGAAAACACCCGCTACATCCTCGCCGTCATGCTCGAGCGCAAGCGCCTGCTGCGCGAGACCGACACCCAGCGCACCCCCACCGGCATCCTCCGCATTTACGAAAACCGCAAGACCGGCGAAGTCTATATCGTCAAGGACCCGGACATTCCCCTCAGTCAGGTGGATGCGCTGCAACAGGAGGTGTTGCAGTTTCTCGAAACCAACACCCGCCAACCCGCCGCCGAGCCGCCCGACGCGCCCGACTCGCCTGACGCGCCGGACGCGCCGGACATGCCGGACGCGCCGGACGCTGACGCGGCCCCGCTCAACCCGTGAACTCTGACTGCCGCCATGTTTCTGCCGGGCTACAAGGATCTGGTAAAACCCCAATGGATTGCCACCCTTGAGGAACTCAAGGTTTCCGGCGAGCTGCCCGTGAGCGAACTCTCCCGCCGCCTGGCAATGAGCTACATGGCCGTCAAACAGTATTGTGAGACCCTTAGGAACCTCGGTTACCTCGAACGCTTGCGAGCCCCGCGCAGCGAAGTCGGACGCCCGGAAATCTTCTACCGCCTCGCGCCCAAGGCGGACTTGCTCTTTCCGCAGGCCGGGGTCGGGTTCGCGCTGGATTTGTTGGAGAAGCTCAAGGTCATGTTTGGTGAGAGCGCTCCGGAGCGTCTCATTTTCCAGTATCTCCAACACCAGCAGGAACGCTGGAAACCCCACCTCGCCAAGGCCAGGTCGCTCGTCGGGAAAGCCACCTTGCTGGTTGCCTTGAGGGAGCAGGAAGGTTGCTTCGCCCGCTGCAAATATGACTCCGAAAACGGCTTCCGCATCGAGGAATACCATCATCCGCTCCAGCCCGTCTTTGCCAAGTACCCGCGTGCCATCGGCATGGAACTGCGCATGCTCGAAGCCCTCCTCGGCACCCGCGTCACCCGCCGCGAAATCCCCGGCGGTCGCCACCACCCGGCCCGCGTCGACTACGAGGTGGCCACCCTCTGAACCTAACAACTGGCTTTCCGCCCTGCCGGAAAGCTGCAATGGGTGATCTGCCACATGCCATTGCCAAGTATTGAGCAATTTTGAATAGCCCGCCACCCCATTGCGTCGAAACCCGCGAAAGCCATCATTCCCATGAAAAAATCGTTCGTCTTTTCCATCGCCGCCTTCGCCATGATCGCGCTCACCGGCTGTAACAAATCCAACCCCGCCGTCGAAAAGAAGCTCTCCGAGCTTGAACGCCAGAACCGCGAGGCGCTCGAACGCCAGCAGCAACTCGAACGCCAGCTCGCCGAGCAACAACTCGTTAGCGAACGCGATGCGATCGAGCGCGAACGCATGCGCATCGAGGACGAACGCGCCGCCTTGGAACAGGAGCAAGGCGCGGATGCCGCGGCCAAGCAAGCCGCCCTCGCCAACCGCGAGCAGGAACTCGCCAAGCGTGAAGGCAAGCTCGAAGGCCTGGAAGCCTCCCTAACAGACAAACAACGGAACCTGGAACAACGCGACCAAGTCCTCAGCGGCCGCGAACTCGAACTGGCCGGACGCGAAGACCTCGCCGACCCGGCCGACACCGCCGCTCCCGTCGAGCCACTCCCCGTGGCGGACTATGGCATGTTCTACGATTCGCTCTCGTCCTACGGTTCCTGGTTTGAGGCGCCGGACTATGGTTATGTCTGGCAACCCGCCGTGGTTCGTACGGTCGGCTGGCGTCCCTACATGGATGGGAGCTGGGTCTGCACCAACCACGGTTGGACCTGGCTTTCCAACGAACCCTTCGGCTGGGCCTGCTACCACTATGGCCGCTGGGCCCTGCTCCGCAGCCGCGGCTGGGTCTGGGTACCTGGCGACCAATGGGCACCCGCCTGGGTGTGCTGGCGGGAAAGCGGCAGCCACATCGGCTGGGCTCCCTTGCCCCCGGAAACCCTCGGCTGGCGCGACTGCACCTGGGACTCCACCGTGGAAACCCGCTTTGGCATCAGTGCCGGATGGTTTAACTTCGTCGCCATCACGCACTTTGCCAGTCCGATCCGTCCTCACTGCCTGCCCGTGGCGGACAACCTCAACTATCACCGGCAAACCACCAACATCACTAACATCCGCTGCCACGAGCGCAGTGTTTTTGTCGGCGGACCGCGCTATCAGGACCTCTGCCGTTCCATCGGTCGGCCGGCCCCATACTATCAACTCAATCTGAACCAACACCAGCGCCCGGGCCGTGACCTCATGGCGATGCGCCCGCAGCGGTCAGGCAACCGACTCACCATCGCCGCTCCCGCGATCCATGCCGATTGGAACGCCGCACTGCGCCCCACCCGCGTCCGTGAACAACTCAAGGACGTCGCCATCGAGCGGCCCCAACCGCTCGAACCCGAGGTCGTCAATCACTTCCGCCAACAGCGCGAGCAAGACCGCCTCCATGCCGACCAGGCAATGACCGAGCTTGGCGGCCGCGAAGCATTCAAACAACGCCGCACGCAAGTCCTGGAAACCAACCAACGAGAAGCCGCCGCACTCGCCAAGCCACCCGCCGCCCCGGAGCGTGGGCTTCAGCCTGCCCGACCAGCGGCCACCGCGCAAACGCCCCCAACCCGTCCGCAGCGCCCGGACCGCCCGTCCCAAGCCATTCCGGACGCCACCCAGCCGCCGCCCGCCGCCCCGGAGGGCGGGCTTCAACCCGCCCGTCCAGCGGCCACCGCGCAAACGCCCCCAACCCGTCCGCAGCGCCCGGACCGCCCGTCCCAAGCCATTCCGGACGCCACCCGGCCGCCGCCCGCCGCCCCGGAGCGCGGGCTTCAGCCCGCCCGCCCAGCGGCCACCGCGCAAACGCCCCCGACCCGTCCGCAGCGCCCGGACCGCCCGTCCCAAGCCATTCCGGACGCCACCCAGCCGCCGCCCGCCACTCCTCCCGCCGACGCCGTCCAGCCATCACCCGGCGAGCGTGTGAAAAGAACCGATCCGCCCCGTCCTGTCGCAGTGGAGCCACCGCCAGTGCCTGACAGAAGGCGTCCTGATCGTCAACCCGCCGCAACACCGACACGCCCGAACACACCGCCAGCAGCCACTCCGGATACCAACGCCGCTCAGCAGGAACAAGCCCGCCAGCGCCAGGCCGAGGAGGCCAACCAACAACAGGCACTGCAAGCCGAAGCCCAGCGCCAGCGTGCCGCCGAAGCCGCCCTCCAGCGCCAGACCGAGGAAGCCAACCAACAAAAACAACAGCAAGCCGAAACCCAGCGCCAGCGTGCCGCCGAAGCCGCCCTCCAGCGCCAGACCGAGGAAGCCAACCAACAAAAACAACAGCAAGCCGAAGCCCAGCGCCAGCGTGCCGCCGAA
>JAPLUI010000134.1 GCA_026397725.1 Verrucomicrobiota bacterium
CCGCCCCACTGAACTGAGCCTACAGTTCATCCGCTGGATACGCATTCACCTCACCAATCGGACTTGCTACAGGCAGTCTCTCGACGCCCTGCGCCCCCTCATGGCCAGTTACCTCTAGCCTAACAATTGACAGGGTTCTTGAGCCTTGCTGGGGACGCTGATTCTCCGACCTCTTCCGCCAAGCGTCGCCCGCGTCACATGCTCAATCAGCCCCAATCAGGCTGCATGACTTGCCGCTTGCGCCGCTTGGCCTTGATCCCCTCGGAAGTTCAAGGCCCCGGCCGCACCCCGCCATGCCGCCGCACCCGCGGAGCCGCGCCTCTGGTCAACCACCCTCGCCAGTCGCTGCGGGCGCGGCCAGCGCCCTAACCGATCCCCTGGCTCCAGTCACGCGCACTCCATAAGTCCCGGTTCACCGCTGGTGCGGCTCCTCGCCTCCTCCTCGCGCCAACCTTCCGGCCAGCACCGAGACGATCCCGACACGCCGCCTGAAAAGCCCTCATACATCCGCCTCCAGGAGCGGAACATTTCGTTCTCCGGCAACCCAGGAAGAACTGGCGCTCACCAAACCTGCGGATGCAATGGTAGCTGGCAGGCGGCCTGCCCAATCCTCCGCCCCGACGGGCAGGCGCTGGCCTGCCAAAAGAAAACGAGGGTGTCTCATTCCCAGGCCATCCCCACCCACGGAGCAGCGCAAGCAATAGTTCAACCAGCCCCCAATCGAATGCTCTCGCGGAGAATGGTCACTCAGGCCCGCATGAAGTTCATCCGCTCTCGCGAAAGAAAGCCGCCATGACCGCGCCCAAATCGAATCAGCCCCATGCCGCCACTAAGCGACTCCGCCATCAGGCCATCCCATGCAGCTCTTCAATCTCTGACCGAACGTGTCGGGCCTGCCACCGGCTACCGGGGGTAATCCTTCGACGTGGGGGTTGGGGGTTGAACTTCTGCCGGAACTTTGTCTGCGGGCTTGGTAGCCGGTTGGGCAGCGCCCGCTGGTTCTGCCTTTGTTTTCGTTGAGTCTGGGCGTTCCATCAAGCGGACTGAAGATACTATGGTTGTGAAATCGTCCAAGTCCTTGTCCGTCCGAATCTTTGCCGTAAAGTATATATCGTTTTCGGTCGCGAATACCACCCATCTCTCCTTCGCTTCAATGATTCTCAGAACAGCCGTCCCCATTTCGGGTTGCAGAGGGATTGTCATCAGTTTCAATTCCTGTGCCCTCCACTTCTTGATCAATTCGCGGGCGCCGGAATAGATTCCAATGTCGTAATGGATCTCAAGTCCAGATTTCGAACCGAATATGTCGCCTGGATTGGTATCAATTCCTTTGCCGGGCATGTGGACGAATCCTTCCGGTAGTGTAAGCGAAAAACGACCTCCTAATCGCTCTTCCTGGTTGGCAAGAAGGGGAATTACAGCGACAAGGAAGATCATTACGATGCGACGAATCATTTTTGCAGAACAGTTTTGTTCAATGACGTGTCGGTGTAACAATTGTTAAACGAACCGTTCGTTGATCTGGTAGATCAACGACCCGGAAGGATACTTCTCTGGAACGACCGTTCACGGGAGGGTTTTACCCCTCCTTAGAGGCCTTGCCAAGCAGAAAATGAGGAATGGGAAGAAAAGATGGGGCTTCAGGGGATGTCGAGCGGGCTCGGGCCACCCGCACCGGGGCGTTGCATCACGTGGAGGTAGATCATGGTCGTTTCCACACTGGCGTGGCCCATGAGGTCCTGGACGGTGCGGATGTCGGTGCCGCTTTGGAGCAGATGGGTCGCGAAACAATGGGTGCAATGACTGGTGGCGGGCTTGGGGATGGCCGCCTTGCGGACGGCGAC
>JAPLUI010000401.1 GCA_026397725.1 Verrucomicrobiota bacterium
CCTCCAAAGGAAAGCTCGCGGACAGGGGGCCGGGCGGTAAAATGGGAGCATCCGTGATGCCTGTGGGAGGCCCAGGTGGACCCGAGGGGAGGGAATCATCGGAATGAGTTAGAGACAGGGTTGCTCTCACACTATGTGTCAGACAAACAATCAGGAGTCCACTTGACACTGCGCACCTCGAATCGTGATCCCGGGATCAGCGGGTGCTCGAGGCCGTGCATATAATTGCCTGCCGCGCCGAGACCGCCCCCTGCTCACATTGGCGTGCTCCGCGACCATCGACAACGCCGCCGCCAGGCGGCTGTTGCGGAATCTGTTCGTCGCGGAAGCGGACCTGCGACCCGAGCCAAGCGCAGGCCTGCTCCACGTTGAAATCCATCGCGACTCCCGCCCGGTGGTTGAGCGCACCCTGACTGCGCTCCTTGAACAACTCAACGAGATGGAAACCACCTTGCAGGGGACGGCACTGACCATGCGCCACTCCCTGTTAGGCTCTCCCGCCGCCGATCCCTAACACAGTGTCACTCTCACTTCCCGGAGGTAAGGAGTCCTGGGCCTGTTCGCCAGTCCGCGCCACCGTCCGCTAAACCTTGCAATCAGACCATCCGGGTCAATTCCCAACCCTCAACTGCCCGAGGATTTTCCAAAAAAGATCCTTGGCCAAGCGGGGCGGAAAACTATTTTTGCGCTTGAGGAGATTTACCATGATTCTGACGACGACATCCCCCATGCCCCTGCATGATCCCGCCGGGCCAGCGCCTTGGTCGGTCTTGTCGTCTCATTTTTCAGCGTTTGAGATTTTCAGCTTTTACCCCAACGCGCCCCCATTTCCCCGCCCTCCGGGCCGGCCACCGGTTCTTCCAACGGCCTTCATCCCAAAGCAATTTCTTAGCAGTCCTGTTGACGACGCGGGAATACGTCACCGCCATGCCACAAGCGGAGAAGCGGCGGGCGGTGCTTGAGCGATTTGGAAGTGCCGCTGATGACATTCTCGCCATCTGCGCCGAGACCATCCGCCTTCGCAAGAAGATCGACACCCTTCGGGCTCAACGCCTAAAAGTCCAAACCCTGATGGGCACGACCGAGCGAGCCGTCTTTTTCCATTCGCAGATCTCCGATGAAAAGTGGGGCGATTATGTTACGACCCTGAAGAAACTTGCAGCAGAACTCAGAGACCACCTTGCAGCCGTTCCGCTTTCAGCATGAGCGCCGCAGCCACCATGAATGCGGAAACTTGGAAAGACCCTCAGCGGACGGCCAATCCGGCCCTCGTCGAGCCACTCTGCATTTCGGGCGTGACCTCGGGGCGGCGGCGGGTGCATGTTGCGGGCGTGTCCGGGGCATCTTCCTTGCAGCATCGTTTTGGCGGCATCGCGCGGCTCTATGGCCAGGCGGCGCTGGCGCGATTCTTGCGGGCCCGGGTGGCGGTGATTGGCATCGGTGGGGTCGGGTCGTGGGCGGTTGAGGCGCTGGCACGCTCTGGCATCGGTCATCTGACATTGGTGGATCTGGATGAAATCTGCGTGACCAACGTGAACCGGCAGTTGCACGCGATGGACGGCCAAATCGGCCGCCAGAAGACTGCGGCGATGGCCGAGCGGGTGCGGGCGATTCATCCGGGCTGCGAGGTCGAGGTGATTCCCGCATTTTTCAATGAGAAGACTGCGGCGGTGATTCTGGATGCGGGCTTCGAAGTGTTGCTGGACGCCATCGATTCCAGCCGCCACAAGGCCTTGTTGCTGGCGGAGTGTCGGCGGCGCGGGATCTATTCGGTGACCTGCGGTGGGGCCGGGGGGCGGCGGGATCCAACCCGCATCCGGGTGACGGATCTGGCATTCAGCGGCAAGGATCCGCTGCTCCTGCAGTTGCGCCGGAGCCTGCGCCATGACCATGGATTTCCCAAGGTCGCGCGTCACCAGGATCCGGCACCGCTGGGCATCGACGCGGTGTTTTCCGACGAGGCGCCGGTGTATGCCCAATGCGACGGCAGCGTGTCGGAGGAGCGCCCGGACGGCGCGGACTTGCGGCTCAACTGTGCGTCCGGCTTTGGCTCGGCCACTCACGTCACCGCCTGTTTCGGGTTGATTGCGGCCGGGCGGGTGTTGGAGCGGCTGGCCCGATAGGAAGCGGCAGTGGATTACAGACCTTTCTTCGAGAGCCTGGTGCCGGGAGTGGCGCCTTGGCGGGCCTTGAATTTCGGGTTGGATTTGCAGATGACGTACACCGTACCCTTGCGTTTGACGACTTGGCAATCGGCATGGCGGCGCTTGGCGGAGGACAAGGATGAGAGAACTTTCATGGCAAGGAAATGGTTGGAAGCAGGTTGCAAAAACGAGTCCGGCGGGCCACCGGGGCGCACAGGCTACCCAGCCGCCCCCGCTTGTAAAGCCGTTTTTGCGGGAATTTTCAGTTTACTTCACCTTGATGGTGATTTCCGGCTTGGGCTCCACTTTGACGCCCTTGACGCCCTTGAGCGCCTCCATGGCTTTTTCCGGGTTGGTCTGATCCACACCCTTGAGGGCCTTGAGGGCTTCCGGGTTTTCCATGACCTTGCCCATGTCCATTTCCATGAGGGTGACGGTATTGCCAGCCACGTTGGTGGCGTTGGTTTCGGCGATGCCGGGTTCGATGACCACTTTGAAGCTGATCTTCATGTCGCCCAGCATCTGTTTCATCATGCCTTCCATTTGTTCGCCACCGAGTTCGGGGGTTGCGCCTTCCGTGGCCTTTCCGGCGGCTGCTGGGTCCGGCTTTTTCGGTTCGGGGGTGGTGATGGTGAGCAGTCCTCCGGCATACTTGAAGGTGGTCGGTTTTTCCTTGGGTTGGTCGGCCTCGGGAGCGCCGGGCATCTTGGGCATGGCTTCCTGCAAGCCGCCCGACAGGGCGAGATTGAGCGTGTTGATGTCGGTGAAATGGTAGGTGACGCGACCGCCCTTGTTGCCATTCGTTTCGATGGCTTCGGCCTTTTCCACAGTGACGCCAGCGCCGAGTTTGGCGGCACGGGCGGCGGCCTTGTCCTTGGAGATCAGCTCCTTGACCGGATCTTTGGCTTGAGCGCCGCCGAGGCCTGCCATTTGCTCAAGCATCGCCGTCATTTGGGCTCCAAAGGTGGTTTCTTCGACGAGCGTGCCACTGCCGTCCTTGTTCAGATGGATGGTGGTGGCCTGTTGCAGACAACTTGGCAGCGCGAGGGCGGCCAGCACGGATACGAACGGCAAGACAATGCGTTTCATGGTTGTTGGTTGGTAAGGATTCAGCTCGCAAGCGGAGCAAGGCGGCGAATCCGTCCAAATATTTCCGGATGAATTTGCCCGTTGCCAGCCGCTGGCTGAGGAGTCATCCTGGTGCCAGCGATGGCTGATGCAACTCCTGCGGTTGAGATTTGCGGACTGGTGAAGGATTTCAAGACCTCCTTCCGCCGGCAGATGTTGCGTGCCGTCGCCGGGGTTTCCATCCGTATCATGCCCGGCGAGGTCTATGGCTTGATCGGCCCCAACGGCTCCGGAAAATCCACGACGATGAAGGCGCTGCTGGGCTTGGTGGCCCCGACCGCCGGGCGCTGTGCGATTTTTGGCCAGGATTCCCTCACGGTGGATTCCCGGCGTGAGGTGGGTTTTCTGCCGGAGAATCCGTATTTCTACAAGCATCTGAGCGGCGCGGAAACCCTGCGCTTTTACGGCAAACTGTGCGGTTTGCGCGGCCGGGTGCTCGCAGACCGGGTGTCCGGGTTGCTGGCGCTGGTGGACTTGGAAGGTGCCCGCGACCGGCGGATCGGCGGCTACTCCAAGGGCATGCTGCAACGCATCGGGTTGGCCCAGGCGCTGGTGCAGGAACCGCGCCTGGTGATCCTCGACGAACCGACCGCCGGGGTGGATCCACTCGGCTCACGCCAGATCCGTGATCTGATCTTCACGCTCCGCGAGCGGGGCATCACGGTGTTTCTGTGTTCCCATTTGCTTGAACAGGTGCAGGAGGTGTGTGATCGCGTGGGCATCATTTGCCAGGGCAAACTGGTTAGGGAAGGCCGCCTGGAGGAACTGATTGCCATCGAGGATCAAACGGAAATCATCCTGCGCGATGCCAGCCCGGAACTGGTCGCCCGAATCACCGCGCTGGTGGCCGCCAATCCGGGGGCCAGCGTGGTGCGGACCGGCAAGCCGCGCACCACGCTGGAGCGCCTGTTCCTGCGCGAAACCCTCAGCGACGAGCCATGAGCCACCGCCCTGCCACCACCACCACCCGTTCTAACCATGGCTCGCATTGCGGGCGGATCCGGGTGCTTGCCATGCACGCGTTCACTCAACTGGTGCGGATGAAGGTGTTCTATTTTCTGGTGGTGTTTGCGGTCATCGCGCTGGGCAGCAATTGCTTCGACCTGCCGCAACACGCCGGGTCGGAAGCGGCCGGGGTCAACGTGTTGCGTGCGATCAAGAGCTGGTCGTTTGGCACGATGACCCTGTTTTCCGTGGTGCTGGCCATCGTGGCCACCGCGCTGCTGCTGCCCAAGGATGTGGAGGACCGCACGCTGTACACCATTCTGGCAAAGCCGGTGCCGCGGCTGGACTATCTGGCGGGCAAGTTGTTAGGGGTGTTGCTGTTGGTGTTCGTCTCGCTGGTCCTGATGGATCTGTTGATGACGGCGGTGCTGCAAGTCCGCACCTCGATGATCCTGGGGCAACAACTGGAGCTGGCGCGGGCCTGCGGTTGGTCGGTGGCTGACCTTGCCTCGCTGCGTGCCGAGATCCTTACCCAGGGGCCCAACTGGTCGCTGCAAGGAGCGGTGCTGGCGGTGTTTTTGCGGGCTTCGATCATGGCGTCGCTGGCCTTGCTGATCTCGACGTTCTCGTCGAGCACGCTGTTCACCAGCATCATCAGTTTCCTGATATACTTCGCCGGTCACTTTCAGGCGGATGCCCGTGGTGCTTTCCTCGCCCCCGGTGCTGACGGCAGTGGTCTGGTGGCACGCCTGGCCGGCCTGTTGGTTGCATTGGTCCTGCCGGATTTCCAACTGTTCAATGTGATCGATGCGGTGCTCGAAGGCCAGGCCATGCCACCCGTCATCCTGGGGCAACTCATCGCGCTCGGCTTGTTCTACGCGGTTTTCTTTGTCGTCGCATCCTGGTTCATCTTTGCTGAAAAGGAGTTCTAATCCCGTGACACGCTGGCGCAAACCCCTGATGGTATTGGTGGCACTGCTGGTTGCCGGGGCCCTGCGCATGCCCATCGAGGTGGCGCTCACCGGTGAGCTGCGGGCGGCCGGGCTGTTGCCCGCGCCCCTGGCCATCAGCACCCGCGACAAAATCGGCCAAACCAGTTCCGCCGTCGCCCTCGGCGGCCTGCGCACGCTGGTCGCCACGTTCCTCGATCTCCGCGCGTTCACGTTTTTCACCGAATGCCGCTGGGACGATGTCGCTGACACCTTCGACACGATGGTGGATCTGGCCCCCCACACCGCTTACTATTGGGAAACCGGGGCCTGGCATCAGGCCTTCAACGCGGCATCCTACTATCTGAACGATTCCGGGCTACCCCCGCTGCGGCGCACCGCGGCCTGGCGGGCCTCGGTGCTCAGAGGTCGCGAGTTCCTCGAACGCGGCATCCGCAACAACCCGGGAGCCCCCAAGCTCAACGCCTATCTCGGCTTTCTCCTCACCGATCGGAACAAATTCCGCGCCTTCCGGGACGACGATGCCACCTTCTCCGCAGCGGCAGACGCCTACCGGATTGCCGCCGATTCCGGCGCGGTCCTGCCCTACGTCCGCCGGTTCCAACTCTACGCGTTGGCCCGCGTGCCAAGCCGCAACGCCGAGGCGCTCGCCCTCGCCCGCACGCTCTATCAATCCCCATCCAACCGCACGCCGACCATGCAGTGCGTTTGCTTTGCCCTCGAAGTGCATGCCAACCCAAGCCCCATCGATCCGAAAACATTCGCCGTCAGCATCTTCGGCTCTGCGGAAAATGCTTACGGCAGTCTCTCCAATTACTGGCTGCGGGCCCGTGAACGGCTCCCGGTCCATGGCGTGGCAAGCGCCTTGAAAGCGCTCGAAGCCCAACTCGGAATTCCGGAACACCGCAGCATCTTCCTTAAACAACCGGTCCAGGACACTGAGGATGAATGATTCCCGTTCTCTAACAAACGAGTGGTGGCACGCCCCCCGCCGGTCAGTTACGGATGCGGAGGGTTCCCACCGACACGAGGCTCCCGCCGCGGCGTTATTCCGGCAGCAAGCCATGCCCGCCCCGACCCGCCGCCGCCGCCCGGAACCTCCGAGTTTCCGCAGGAGCCAGCGTGTTCCGGCCCATGGAGCGCGGGCTGTTGCCTGCCGCCACCGCTTGCTGACGTCGCTGGTGGCCATCGCCATGGCGCTCGTTGCCTGCAACAAAAAGCCACCTGCTCCACCAAGTGCCGCCCCGGCAGATCCTTCCGCATCACCTCCCGCCCTCGCCGCCCTCGCGCACCAACTTGCCGCCGCTCGCGTTGATGCCGCCACCACCTGCCTGGAAAAGAACGCCCGGGATGAAGCCCTGGCACTGCTCGTTTCCGCCCTCAAGGCCGAGCCCGCCGCGACCGAGGCCGCCGCCCTCATCCGCCAGCTCCTGGCTGAAAGCGTCTGGAACATCCCCGTCGCCACCATCAGACACCAAGTGCCGGTGGAACAGCTCGCGTTTGACCCGCCCGCGACGCTCTGGGTCAGCTTGGCCGAGCCCAAGCCGGAGGGCTTCAACACCACGGTCCGGTGGGATACCGAGGCCTTGAAAATGACCAGCGTGCTTTTCCCTGCCCGTGGCGCGGCGACCCGCAGCCTGGTCGTTGGGCAGCGCCAGCACGCCCTCGTCGTCCAGCGCGGCAGCGGCCCCGACGCGGTCACGCTGCTTTGCGATGCCAACACTCTCCGACCCATCCGCGCACTCGGCCCGCTGCCGGACGATCTAACACCCCAGTCGGCCATCGCTTCCTCTGCGAACGGTCTGCTCATCGCTCACCCGGAACCGGCATCCGCCAGCGATCCCCAACTCCTCTGGCGGATTCGCGATGCCGCCACCGGCGAGGTCATCCGCAGTTCCGAGCCGCCCGGCGGTGACGCCGTGCGCCCGCTCGCCGCGCATCTCGATTCCCGGCGGCTGCGCATTCTCCATGCCGATGGCTCGCTGCTGGATCTCCCGGTTTCACCCGTGGAGCCGGCCTGCAGGTTCCCCCCGGCCGTGCCGCTGGCCTTGTTGCACGCCCACTTCAGCCCGGATGGCGGGACTGTGCTGGCGTTGTCGGACCAGGGCTCCGCCCACGCTCCAGAGCGCCGGTTCTATCAAATCAGCAGTCCTTCGGAAAACGCGGCCCCGCAGGTGGAGCCCGCCGCCTTCACCAACAGCAAGAACCCTGCCGCCCTGCCGCAGTGGGTGCTGAGCCTGCCATGGAGCCGCCAGCCATCCGTCTGGACCGGGCTGCTCCGCGATCATGGCAACCCGGATGACCCGCCACCCATCCATATCCAGGGCTCCGACCTGAGGTATTGCGGCTCCCCGCGTGCTCCCATCCACAGCGAGTCGCCCATCGCCGCAGTGGCGTTTGGCCCGGACTTGGCGATCATCGGGACTGGCGACGGCGGCGTTTTCGTGCATCGCTTCCTGCCGCTGCCCACCGCCGTCGCCATCCCGCAAGCGCCCGGCCCGCCCGGCCCGCCCGGCCCACCCGATCCGGCCAGCCTCGGCCTGCTCGCGGACATCCTCGCCGGAGTCCGCTTCGATGAAGCTACCCGGACTTGCCTCCGGCTGACTGCCCGGCACCGTCTGAATTTGTTAGAAAAACTCCCGCCGGGGCTTGCGGCCGGCCTGGTTCCCGGCCTGGACTTCACCGCCACCCTGACCGCACTCAAGGCCACCGTGATCCGCGAGGCACCGGCCGCCGCGTTGCTGCCGCTGTGGGACCGACTCGCCCGTTCCGATCCCTCCGCCAAGTCGTGGCCGCGCTTGCTGGAGCTGGCCCGGGCGCTCGGTGACACCCGCTGGCATCAGGATCTAACAGAAGCCGTCGCCCTGCACGCCAGGACCGCGCCAGCGGCGCAAGCCGTCCGCGCCGACGACCCCTCGCCCTGGCTTGCACAAATCCGCCTCCGGGAGACCTTCCGCACGCACGATGACGCCGCCATCCTCAAGGCAATTCACGCCGTCGGCGGCAAGGGCCCGGCGGCGGCTACGGCGCTTGCCACGGCGCTGGGTGCGGATGCTCCGGAGTGGCTTGAGGTCTGCCTGAAGTCTGCCGTCGATCTGCCGCCGTTGTTGCGGCTGTTGGGAGATTCGCGGCTGGCCTGGTTGCAACATCGCACGGCCGACGCCATTTCCCTCTGGCCGGAGGAATTTCCCAGCTATGCGAAAAGCCGCCTAACGGAAGATTGGGACGGCTGGGAGCAGGCGGATTTTGCCCCCTGTTATGAAGCCCACCAGCAGGCCATCAAGGGCGAGTTGGCGACCTACGAGGTTGCCGCAGCGGCCACCCCGGCCGAACGCACCGCCCTTGCCGCCCGGCTGCTCGACCCCGCCGCCCGTGGCATCATTGGTCGCAGGCGCTTGGCCGACAGGTGCCTCCAGGCCGCGCTCGCCCTGGCGGCCTTCCCGGACCACTCCGCCGTTACCTGCCAGCTCGCCAACCGCGCCCGCTCCCTCGGCGCCCAGGCCGCACCCTGTCTGCGGGCCGAAGCCCTCGCCCTGACCCGCCTCGGCGATTACAAAAGCGCCCACCCGTGCTGGGTCACCCTGCTCACCGAACATCCCGTCGCCACCCATCTGTCCGGCGATTACGCGGAAGCCGCCTACACCGCCTTTGAAAACGGCGATCCGAACCAGGCACTGGAGATTCTAACAACCGGCGTCAGGCGCTTCCCGGAGGATGCCGGCTTCGCCCTGCGTGCCGGCTGGATCGCCCTCCTGACCATCAACTACCAACGGGCCTATCAATTCCTGCTGGCCGGTCTCCGCATTGGCTACCCAGCCGACCAGCGGGAAAACGCCTGCCTGCTGCTCACCGTGGCCGCCGCGCTGGCTGGCTTTCCCGAGGATGCCGCCACCCACTATCAGAACCTCCTGGACCTCGCCCCGATCTGGGCGGAAGCCGGGACCATCGAGGCCCTCGAGTGGCCGGAAGAACTCAAGACCCCCATGCTGGAACTCGCCCGCTAACCCGACCCCGGCACGCTCGAAACTCCCCGTCCACAAACTCCCGACTCCCAAGCACCGCGCCATCCGGGAAATACCTCACCCGGCACCGCAGCATCTTCACACTTCCTGAGCTGGACCTTGAATTGACCAGGAATTTGGCGACGGACCGGACGATGGTCCGGCCGCAGTGCCCTGATTTAGCCACAGCGGTGTGGCGCTGCGCTTCCCACCGCACTCCATACATTCACCTGCCCAGGCGCGAGCCAAGTCTGGAGGGCGGTGGGAAGGGCGCATCCCGCCACACCGCTGTGGCTAAACCGTTAGAGCGGCGGGGTTCCCATGAGGCACGGTCCGTCTCGCGGCGTGTACGCCTCTCCCGAGTAACTTGGCTCCGAGGATGCCCGTTAGGGAGCGACGACATTCCTGTCGTCGAGCGGAAGGAACGTCCATGAACAGAGCCTTCGGCACGCACTCATGGGCCGCCCTTCCGCTACCACCACAAGA
>JAPLUI010000059.1 GCA_026397725.1 Verrucomicrobiota bacterium
ACGCTCATCGTGCCGCCGGGCTGGACCGGGCAGGTGGTGCCGACGAAATCCGGTTGTGTCTTCAGTCCGGGCAGCCGTGCCTACACCAGTTTGGCGGCCGGGGTGGCCAACGCCAATTTCGCCTTGGCTCCGGCCTCCCAGATCCGCTACCAGTTGTCGCTCTTCGCCGGGGCGGCGGGTAGCCCCGACAGCGCCGGCGAAGCTGGCAGCACCGACGGCATTGGCACGGTCGCGCGGTTCAATCAGACCTACGGCTTGACGATCGATGGCAACGGCAACGTGTTTGTCGCGGACCGAAACAACCACACCATCCGCAAGATCACGCCCGCAGGGGTGGTGACCACCCTGGCCGGCAGCCCGGGTGTCGGTGGGAGTGCCGATGGCACCGGCGCTGCGGCGCGGTTTGGCATGCCCCATGGCGTGGCGGTGGACGGCGGCGGGAATGTCTTCGTCGCGGACTCTTACAATCACACCATCCGCAAGATCACACCCGGCGGGGCGGTGACCACCGTGGCCGGCAGCCCCGGTGTTCCGGGCTATGCCGACGGTAACGGTGCTGCCGCGCGGTTCCGTTATCCCCATGACGTGGCCATCGACGCCAGCGGAAACTTGTATGTCGCGGACCGGGACAACTACGCCATCCGGAAGATCACGCCCGCCGGGACGGTGAGCACCCTTGCCGGCAGCCCGGGGGTGATGGGCAGTGCCGACGGCATTGGCAGCGCCGCTCGCTTCTCCTATCACTACGGCGTGGCGGTGGACGCCGCAGGCAATGTCTATGTGGCGGACACCGGCAACTGCGTGATCCGGAAAATCGCGCCCGATGGGGTGGTGAACACCCTGGCCGGCAGTCCGGGCGCCACGGGTAACACCGATGGCATCGGCAGCGCGGCGCGTTTCAACCATCCATACGGCGTGGCGGTGGATGGCAACGGCAATGTGTTTGTCGCGGACCCCTACAATCGCAACATCCGCATCATCACGCCCGACGGGGTGGTGTCCACCCTCGAGGATCTCGCGGGTAACCCGGCGCGATTCTATAGTGCCTGGCGGGTGGCGGTGGATGCCGCCGGCCGGCTGTATGTCGCTGACGGCAACCGGATCACCGTCGCGACCCCCGTGGTCATGCCGGCCGATCCCGGCAGCACGGCTCGGTTCAACTTCCCCAGAGGCGTGGCGGTGGACGGGAGCGGCAACGTTTATGTAGCCGACACGGCCAACCATGCCATCCGGGCGATCACGTCCGCTGGGGACGTGACCACCCTCGCCGGAAGCACGGGCCTCGCTGGCAGCACCGACGGCACCGGCACCGCCGCGCGGTTTAACGGACCCTTTGGCGTGGCGGTGGCCGGGGGGGGCAAGGTGTTGGTCGCGGATACGGGCAATCACACCATCCGGGCGCTCACTTCCGCCGGAGTGGTGACCACCCTGGCCGGCAGCGCGGGTGCGTCCGGCGGTGCCGACGGGACCGGCCCGGCCGCGCGATTTACCTGGCCGCGCGGCGTCGCGGTGGATGGAAGTGGCAACGCATGGATCGCGGACACGACGAACCACACCATCCGCACCATCACGTCCGCCGGGGTGGTGTCCACCTTTGCCGGAGCCCTGGGTGTCCCAGGCAGCGGCGATGGCGTCGGCACCGCTGCACGCTTCGATTTTCCCGCAGGTTGCGGGGTGGCCGGGAACGGCAACATCTATATCGCGGATTCCCATAATCAGACCATCCGCAAGATCGCGTCCGGCGTGACGGTGAGCACCTTCGCCGGCAGCACGGGCGTCCCAGGCAGTGCCGACGGCACCGGTGGCGACGCGCGCTTCAAAGATCCCAGTGCCGTGGCGGTGGACGGAGACGGGAACGTCTATGTGGCGGATTGCCTCAACCACACCATCCGCAAGATCACGCCCGGCGGAGCGGTGTCCACCTTGGCCGGCAGCCCCGGCGTGGTGGGCAGCGCCGACGGCACGGGTTCCGCCGCGCGGTTTTACTCGCCCTCCGGCGTGGCGGTGGATGGCGGCGGCAACGTCTATGTCGCGGATACCAACAACCACACGATCCGGAAAATCACGCCCGCCGGGGTGGTGACGACGCTGGCCGGCGCGGCGGGCGAGTCGGGCGGCACCGACGGCACGGCCATTCCGGTGGTCACGCTCATCGGGGCCAATCCCCTGCGGCTTGAGGCCGACCCCCTGTTCACCACTTACACCGATCCCGGCGCCACCGCCGTGGACGCCGTGGACGGCCCGCTCGTGCCGACGATCACCGCCAACACCGTGGTGGCCAACCAGCCCGGCGCCTACCTCGTGACCTGGTCGGTCACCAACAGCCAGGGGCGCACCGGCACCGCCACCCGCACGGTGCATGTCGTTGACACCACCCCGCCGGTCATCACCGTGCCGGCGAACATTTCCGTCCTGGCCACCACGAACACCGGCGCGCCTGTCACCTTCGCGACCTCCGCCACGGACAACATGGACGGCCCGGTCGCGACGCTCAACAGCCCCGCGTCGGGAACGGTGTTCCCGTTCGGCTTGACCACCGTCACCGTGACCGCCAGCGATGGCGCGGGCAATGAGGCGACCCGGACCTTCACGGTCACCGTCACCGTGCCGCCGGTGGGTGCCGCGGAGCTGGTTGCCCCGTCACTGGTGCTGTCGGGCGGCAACGCGGTCTTCACCATCAAGTCCTCGGTGCCAGGCCGCAGCTACCGGATTCAAAGCAGTGCCGACCTGACGGCTGGCAGTTGGCAGAACGTTGGCTCCGAGCACATCGGCGACGGCAACGAGCTGGTGATTTCCGTTCCCCGCGACCCGCAGGTAGTCCACTGTTTCTACCGGTTGGGACTGCGGGGCAACTGAACCCCCAGTGCTGGCCATGACACTCCAACGGGCAAGTGCAATGAAACCCGGCCTCCTCTACCGTCTTTAACCATCCACCACCCCGCTTCCTAACACCTGAACCGTTGCCGGCACATCCGTCGCCGGCAACGGCGGCCAACTCTCCACCAGCCTCCCCGTCGGCCCGGAGCCGGGAAAACTCTTCCGGCTGAGAATGGATTGCTGAGCTTGATCTAACGCAAATCGTCCTATCGAATCCATGAAACATATCATCGTTCTATCATTCATGCTGCTCGGAAACAGTGGCTGTGCCCAGGAGAACCCTGCGACTCCGTGTGAAAACCTGGCCTTGAAGGCCAAGGTGTCCGCCTCGTCAGAGTTCAGTGCGGACTATCTGGCAGAATTCGCGGTGGATGGGGTCGTGCCGGATGCCGAGGGCAGGGATGATGCCAAACGGGCGTGGGCGGTGAACGGCACGCAATCCGGTGGCAAGGGCGAATTTGTGCTCGAATGGCCGGCACCGATACCACTGGCCGAGATCGTGTATTTTGGCCGGACCGGTTGGAGCACGCTTGACACGTGGAAGGACTATGAAGTCTATCTTGATGGAAACACCGAGCCGGCGGCAAAAGGGACTTTCGAGTTAAAGCACGGTCCGCAGCGGATCAAGGTCATGAGTCAGGCTGTGCAGAAGATACGGATCCATTTTCTCAGTGCGCATGGCAATTTCAACCCAGGTGCCTCGGAGATCGCCGTGTATTCGACGTGCCCGTCAGACCAGGACCTTGCCAGACTAAGCTCGCCACCGAGTCCACTCAAGGACAAGTTATGGTCCGGCGAATTGGGGTTCAAGGATATCCTGCTCATCCAGCGGCACCGCATGGATCTGTCACATGTCTATACCTATCATGCGGAAGGGTTTCTGCCGGGCGGCGGCCTGTCGGTCCATACGCCGGGACCGGCTGGCGGGCAAACGCGCCAACTGGTCGCGTCGCCCGATGGCGAAATCATCGACTGCGACTTGTCTTATGACGCCCAGGAGGTTGTCTTCTCGTGGAAACGGCATGGGACACCGCTCCAGTGCGGCCTATGGGAAACGACGGCAGAGCACCCCCGCGGCGTGCCCGAGGAGAATTACCAGGTGTTCAGCATCCATTTGGACGGCACGGGCTTGACCCAACTCACCGACGGCAAATATCACAATCTCAACGCATGCTGGCTGCCCGACGGTGGCATCGCATTCATCTCCGATCGCAAGCCGGCTTATGCGTATTGCTTTGTTACGACTTCACCGGTCATGTATCGTATGGAGCGCGATGGCGCACGGCAAACGCGGCTCTCTTCCAATTACCTGATGGACTTCACCCCGGCAGTCCTGAATGACGGACGGATCATTTATACCCGGTGGGAGTATGTGGACCGGCCGGCCTGTCCGATACAGAGTTTCTGGACGATGCATCCCGACGGCACGGGGGTCGCCGGCTTCTACGGCAACCGCGTGCTTGACCCCGGGACATTCATGCAGCCCCGCGCAATCCCTGGCACCTCCACGGTGATGTGCATGATGACCGGGCACAATGGCTCCGCCCGCGGTGCGATCGGCATCATCGATCCGTCACGTGGTGCCAATGCCCAGGAAGCCATCCAAAACCTGACTCCCGAGATCGATATCGGAAAGGTTGACAAGGGCATGGGAAATCAATTGTGCAACGCAGGTCCATACGAAGCGCCATATCCGATTGACCGGAAACATTTCCTGGTTAGCCGCGCCGGCGAGATTCAACTCAGGACGATGGATGCATCCATCGCGCCGGCGTCATTGCTGAAGCCGAGGGATGGCATGGGATTCTACAACCCGATCCCGGTGTCGCCCCGCGCCCGGCCGCCGGTGATTCAATCCCATTTGCCCCAGGACAAGGCCGAGCCCACGGCAACGGTGTTCATCACGGATGTATATAACGGCCTTGCGCCACAGGTCAAACGAGGGGAAGTGAAGCAGATTGCCGTGGTGGAGGAGATTGCCAAGAGTACCTATACCCCATTGCTCACCGCTGTTCCCGGGGCGTGCGGATATGCGGCGAACACCGCTTTCGGATTCCAGTTTCCGCTGGTCTCGTGCGGGGCAACCTATGCTCCGAAAAAGCTTTGGGGTTATGCGGATGTCGCACCGGATGGATCCGCCTGCTTCAAGGTTCCGGCGGAAACGCCCGTTCATTTCCAGATTCTCGACTCCCAGGGCCGCAACTTGCAACGCATGCGGACATTCACCCATTTCATGCCGGGCGAAGTGCAAGGTTGCACCGGTTGTCATAGCGACCGCAACAGCCTCACCACACAGTCACGATCTAACAGCCAGTTCACCGCCCTGAAACCGCAGGACTTGCAGCCGCCCGAATGGGGCCTCAAGGGATTCAGCTACCGGGAGGTGGTCCAACCGGTCCTCGCTCAATACTGCATCAGTTGCCACAATGAACGCACGGCCCCAAAGGGCGTGGATCTCAGTGGCGATATGACCGACTTTTTCAATGTGTCCTACGACATTCTGGCCCGCCAAGGGACCATTGGCGAATGGAAACCAGGAGAGCACGGGGTCGCTGTTGCCAGCGGTCAGGAAGGACGCAGCCCCTATACCAACTGGATCTCCACCATCAATGGTGCCGAATACAATATCCTGATGGTGACCCCGAAAACCTGGGGCTCACCCGCCAGCAGATTGGCGGACCTCGTGCTGGACGGGCACCCTGACGCCAAGGGCAAACCCCGCTTCCAGATGGATGCCAAGAGCCAACGCCGGGTCATGGCCTGGATTGACCTGAATGTGCCCTATTATCCAAACTCACGGGTGAGTTATGCCGATACCATGGGTTGCCGGCGGCTTTTCCCATCCGCTCTGGATGCGACACTGAGGAAGGTGGCCGAAAGCCGTTGTATCAGTTGTCACCCCAAAGACATTCCCCGGACGTTCTATATCCGCGTGGAGAAGCCGGAGTTGAACAATTTCCTGCTCGCTCCGCTCGCCAAATCAGCCGGCGGCACCGAGGCCTGCGGCAGGCCCATCTTCGCCTCCAAGGACGACCCTGACTATCAGGCGATTCTCAAGACCTTCGGGCCTATCCGGCAAACCATGAAAGACCAACCGCGTGACGACATGCCTTAACTCAAGATTTGGACTTCTATCTATTAACGCCCATTCCCCCGCCCTCCGGTCCGGCCCTGGTCTTTATACACAAATTACAAAAATCAGTTCCCGAGCTGGAACCGCCTCCCCGTCCACTCGCGGCCCCCTTCGAGCACTTCCTGTTCCATCTCTGAAAGTGTGGCACTCATGATTTTCGGAGGTGCGCCCGGTGTGTTCGGTCACGCACACCCAGTTCAAACGCCTGCCTCTGACATGCACGGAATCATTTTCTAACATTTTCGCCTCCCGGCCATCCCAAGGTGCGCATCTGGTGGCCGTGGCGAAATAGCACCTCTCTCCTTACCTCAGCTCCAGATAGACGCGCAGGAATCCCCGCGGCGCTGCCGCTACCGGCGTTTTCGACCGCACCGTCACCGTCTCCGTCCCGTCGCCGTTGTCAGCCGAGGCGCCGACGACCTCCACCACCTCACTTCCCATGCGCCAGGTTTCTGGCGCGAGGTTTTCGGCATACTGGACCGTGTAGCGCACGCCGGCCGCCGTGTAGTCGGTCCCGACCGATCCATCACCGCCCTTTCTCTGGCGGTAGCGGATTATCAGGTGCCCGTCCTGCGTCTCGGCCGTCGGTTGGAACCGCGACGAGGCATCGCGCGGGTTGGTCCCGAAGGCATATTCACTGCCGTTAGGAATACCGTCACCGTCGGGGTCCGCCAGGAAACCGCAAATTGCCAAATCGTCGGCGTCGGTGCCGGGGAAATGGCCGGAGTCCCTTACCCACGCCTGATAGGCGGCACCCACACTCGCGGCCGCCAGCACCACAATGTCGCGGGTGACGGGCATCGCTGGAATGCCTTCCGCAGACAGCGCTTCCACCCACAGGCTGTAAGTGCGGCCCTCTTGAAGGTTGTGGGTATCGACATGGAACGAACCCGATGCCGTATCGCCGTTCGGCAGGAAGATGCCGGTTTGCGTGCCGGGTACCCGGTTGGTCCCGTCCATCAGGTAGGCGCTGACCCCGCCGATCCCCGAGGGCTGATCCGGTTCCAGCAGGGTGAGATAACGCACTGCGGGAAGTCCCCAGACTCCGTCGGCGTTCCGGGCCCGAATGCCGATCCGGTTCACGCCACTGCGGAGAATTGAAGCTGGTGGCTCGAAGGTGGTCACGCTGTGGAATCCAGCCGTGACGGGAATCTTGCGGCCGTTGCCGATCCCGGGATCGTCCTCCACGAAATACTCCATTTCCGCCAACTCGCACGCCGGATCCGGCGGCAGCACGGTGAAATAGCGGACCTTGTTTGGGCTGTAGTAGTTCGCTCCGTGGTCGAGCCTGAAATCCATCCGGTGCACGCCAGGTGCCCATGGACCGCCGACAGGATAGAACGAGAATCCCTCGCCAGGAAGGACCAGCCGATTGCGCGGGCCGAACTCAATGGAACCATCGATAACGTACTCGAGGGCAGTCGGTCCGGGAGGTAGTTCCTCCGGCACCCGAACTTCGAACCAACGATACCTGGTATGCCCCCAAACGCCTGCGAGATCACCTTCGAGATTGGCCGAGCGGACTCCCACCACATGGACGCCGGGGCTTAGCTCGCTCGTGTCCACATTGAAGACAGCGCCCCCGTGATCCATCGCCATCGGGGTGGCGAATCCGATTCCGGGGTCGATATCAACGAAGTACTCGACGTCGGCTGGCACGCCGCCGCCAAATGTCGCCGTCACCGTCTTGTGGGCGTCCACCAGCACCCGGGTGCTTGGCAAAGTCGGATCCTCGATACCCTCACCGGCCCACCCGGCGAATACAAATCCCTCGATCGGTGCCGCAACAATCGCCACCCAGGTTCCGGGTTGATAGAACCCGCCGCCACCGGCGGTGCCCGCCCCCGGCGGAAACGATGCCGTCGTGAGAGCCAGCAACGACTCGTAGATCGCCGTGACGGTGTAGTTCTGATCCATCACGATGGTCGTGGTCTCCGAAGTCGGCGACATCACCGGTGCGCCTTCCCAGCGCACGAAGTGGAATCCCGGGTTGGTCACATTCCGGATCGTCGCCGTCCCGTTCAGGTCGTAAAGGCCGGCTCCGCTAGGATTACCGGCCCCCTCCGGTTCGCACCTTACCACCAGTTTGCGCAACTCGGTGAAGACCGCGCGGAAGGTTGCGTTGGCCGCTACCGTGATGTCCAGCGGATTGCGGGTGCGCAAGCCGCCGGCAATCCCCGGCCCTTCCCAGCGGGTGAACCGATAGCCGGGCGCGGCGGTGGCCGAGAGCCAAACCACGCTTCCGGCACTGAAACTGCCCGCGCCTTTGATCATGCCGCCGCTGGCAGGCGACGACTCGGTGGTGACCGTCACCACCTGCCCGCTGAAGGCCGATGGCGACCACCGCGACCGAGCAGTTGCAGCCGCCCAGTAAATTTCCAAGCCGTCTGCAACCCGGTGGATGCTCGGTTTCGGTGCCTGGGACAGCACCTCGACGATCTGCACGTCGATCGGATCGGTCGTGTAAATGTCCGTCCCGAACGGCCAGGTCAAATCCTGCCCACCGAAGGAGAAAATGCCCTCCGCGCGGACCTCCGCCGTCGTGTCGCTTGGCCAGTTGGCCTCCCATCCGCTGATGTTGAGCAACCGGTCTTGCTGGGTCTGCCACAGCGCGGGGGGTGGCCCGGGCACCAACCCACCCGGCCCAAGGTCGATCCGCCCGATCGCAACCTCATCCTCGACATTCATCGCCGTGCCGAACGTCCCGCGGTCCTCCTCGATCACGCGGAGGATCAGATCACCGAAGCGGTTGAACGGCGAGGGATTTCTGATGGAGAACGATACCCGCACCGGTGCCAGTTCTCCCCGAAACACGGTCGCCGGGACCTTAAGCCAAGTGTCGGTCTCGAAGAATCCGCTTTGGTGAGCATGGATTTGCAGCGTCTTTTCGTTGCGCACCCAAACGTAGCGCGCGCTCGCCGGATCGCCCGTCCACTTGAAGAACGGCTCGGTCAGACCCTCCGCGACAAGGGTCGCATCGCTGCCATCGGCAGCTTGCCCCAGCTTCACCGTATAAGTAATCTCCGTCAGAGTCTCGGCCGGGCAGAGAATGGGGGACAACGCGAGGGCCAGCGTGATCCATGCACATGAATGGCTCATGGCTCGGCTCAGGGTTGGGATTTCACCGTCACGGTCACCGGCAGCGGCTGCCCCTTCTGAATCACCGTCGGAGCATCCAAACCGATGATTACCGGCACCGAAGGAAGCCCGGAAACCGTGTAACCGCCAGCGAAGGCCCCCCAATTGGAAATCGGGCCGACCGGATTGGTGCCATCCATTACGAAGACATTGTTAGCTGGGCGATAGGTGTCTTCTCGATAGGTTGTAGAGAGTGATCTCCAGTTTGTTGGGATTCCATAGATTGCGGTGGAGGTCGACGTCGAATCAACGGTCGCTCCGGCAGCGGTTACATTGTTGTTTGCGGTAGACCCAGCATAGAGCAACGGGTAGTTCGCAACGACAATGTTATTGTTAAATGTCGCGTGATATACTGATGGGACGGACCAGATGGTGTTAAAGGTGACGGTTGTTGATCCCATTGGGCCAATCGTCATCGATGACTCAATGATATTTCCGGTTACTGTGACATGTCCTGAATTGCTCCCATTGAACAAGATGTTATTACATATACAATTCCTGATGATCCAACCATTGGTATAACGACTCTGATCATTCACGCTGTTGAACCGGCACCGATAAATCGTGATGTTGTTGACCGAAACCACCGGATAGGCACTGCCGAAATAGAGATTGGAGATCGTCGAGCCACCGCTTCCCGTTTCAAACCGGATGTCGCCGAGCTGGGCCTCCGCAATCAGGGATTTGAAGTTCTCCCGCAGCCAGTATCCGGTTCCCACCACCTTCAGGCGTTTGGTAAGCGTAAGGGTTCCGTAAACCTGCGCGTCGCTCGCGGAAGCGATCAGCAGCGTGTCGTCATTCAGAACGAGCGCGGAGTCGTTTGCCTCCTGCGGCGTGCGGAAGTCGGCGGTGTGTTGCGGGTTGCTATCGATCCGCCAGACGGAGGCGGAAGCGGTGGGCAATGAGAGACAGGCTGCCAGTGCCATTATTCCGGCGACGGACAGCGTGAACGGGTTCATGCGAATGGCACCGGCCTGTTCACCGGCTTGTGATTCTTGCGGATTGCGGATGCTCATGGGGGATGTTGGTTGGTTGTTCTTGCGAGTTGACGGTTTGCGCCGGATGACCTGAATTGCACGAAAATCCGAGTGCGGTCGGATCTTCTGCAAATCAATCTGTCGATCCTCTATGCGACCTGGCAGCCGCTGTCCAGCCAAAAGAATCGGCCTATCTTGCCGTTTTCGGCGCATAAACTGCTGTTTCGGGATTTTCGTGGCATAGTCCAGGCAGGTGGCGGCCCTGGAGGTATCCGTATCCCCCCGGGTTTTCGTCTCCCGCGAGCGAATCCCGGTGCGATAAGGAGGCACCACCTTACTGTGGTGCATGCGGAAGATAGGCCCATGTTGCGTGCCGGAGGCGCTTGTTCATGGGCTGTCCTTCCGCATCCACGACAAGAATGTCGTGGCTCCTTATTTCATGGGCTGTCCTTCCGCACCCACGACAAGAATGTCGTGGCTCCTTATTGAGGCGGTCGCGTGGCTCCCGGACAAATTCCGAAGCGGCCGCATCCGGATTTGTCCGGAGCGATTCGCGAGCGTGCCGTTCCCATCAGATGAAGCCAGATCAGCGATAGATGCATACCTTGGCGGGAGTAGTCTTTGGCTCCGAATCATGCACCCTTTCCCCGCGATCTCACGATCGACCAAACATTCATGAATGCTCTGAAAATCCACGAAATCCCCGGTCGCGTCACCATCTCATCCGGCAACGGCGGACTCCCGGTCATCCGCGTTCGGTCCGACTTCAGCACTGCGGAGATCTATCCGCATGGTGCCCATGTGACCGGCTTTCAGAAGCATGGTGAAGCGCCGTTGCTTTTCATGAGCGCCGCCAGCGAATTCCGGGCGGAAACGCCGATCCGTGGGGGCGTGCCGGTCATTTTTCCGTGGTTCGGCAGTCGGGGGGGCATGGTTGCGCACGGGTTTGCCCGCCTCGCCGAGTGGGACTTGGTGGCGACGAGTGTCCTGCCCCTCGGCTCCATCAAGCTGAGCTTCCAACTCCCCACCGAGGAACCATACAGGGTCACCTTTGACGTCACCATCGGCAGCTCCCTCATCATGGCACTCGCGGTCTGCAATACTGGCGCGGCACCGTTCACCTTTGAAACCTGCCTGCACACGTATTTTCAAATCGGCGACATCCGGCAGCTCCGGGTCGCTGGCCTGCAAGGCACCCGCTACCATGACCAACTGCTCGCCGCTGATTTGACCGAAACCGCCGATGCCATCCGTTTCAGCGCGGAAACCGACCGGACCTATCAAGACACCGCCGCCACGGTGGCGATCATCGACCCCGTGCTCGATCGCAGCATGATAGTGAGCAAGACCGGTTCCAAGTCCACCGTCGTCTGGAACCCATGGATCGCGAAATCCCAGCGGATGCCGGACTTCGGCGATGATGAATACCTGCGGATGGTGTGTGTTGAATCCGGCAACGTCAGCGAAAACGCCGTCACCCTGGCTCCCGGTGAGGAATCGCTGCTGACGGTCGAAGTGAGCAGCTTCCCGTTCACCGACCCAATCGGCAGCCGCGCCGGGTGAGGGGTTGGTGATCCAGCGGCACGCGAGGTATTGATGTTGGCTAACCCAAACCATGAGCGGTCCCCGGACGCGTCCGACCCTTTTCTCAACCCGCATCCGCGCGATAGATCTTCGGGACGAAGCCGGGCGGGTTTTTCAGCTCGAACAAATCCTCGCCCACATGCACGAGGTGCCAGCCTTGCGCCAGCACCGCTTGCCGGGCGGCCGCACTGCCCTCCACGTAGGCCACCATGCCTTGGAACTCCTTGCCCCGATGCTCCGGCATCCAGCGGAAGAGATTCTCCATTTTCCGCTTCATCTGCTTGATCGTCGCCAGGTCCAGGCTGCTTTTGACCTCCACAATCATTCCCTTGTTAGTCTCGCCATTGCTGTAGGCCAACACATCGTATTCCTCACCCTCCCCGCCTTTCTCCACCGCAAACCGGGGCGTGATCGCCTCCATCCCAAAGTCCGCCCGCAGGATGCGTGCGATGGAAGAAAACGCCAAGCCTTCAGCGAAGGCCCCGAACTTGTTCCCCAAGCCACCGATCTGCTTGCCAAGTTCCTTGAGCTTGCGGTCCGTCTCCTTCATCTGGAGGGCGGTCTCCTTTACAATTTGATCCGTCTCCCGTTGGGAGATCGCGGTGGCTTCGATGAGTTGCTTGAGTTCGGCGGTGGACATGCCGGATGTTCGCACCCACCCGTTGAGCTGTCAAGGCGGCAGCCCGGCTCGCCGGGCCGTCGAATTGATAGAGGTAGGAACGGGGCGTTCGCCCCGCTCCCCCCTCCGAACCGGACGGGCGGATCTCCCGCATCCGGCTCTCCAGTCAGTGGTTTGCTCCATTACGGAGACTGGCAAATGTCGATCCCCGGGCATCTAGCAGGCAGAAGAGCCCGAGTTTCGTGAAGTAGCGGTTGGGCCAGCGTTGGTGGTCTATTCCGCTTGCTCAAAGCGCCCTATCGTGATGCCGTCAACGCCACCGGCCCCGGCGTTGCTGCGCACCTTTTCCCACGCGAGTTCGCACTGGCTGCGTGCCTCCGGCCGCAGCGCCATTGGAGCGCAGTTGCAGGATCCCAGATTTCGGAGCGCCCGGCGAATTGCCGTTAGATTCCTGGCGGCGGGACGCCGCCAACACGGCCTGCCGCGGGACGCGGCAGCCACGTGGCGGCATGCCTCCAGATCTCTTGACATAGGGGGATTTTTCATTTCGTAGGGCGGGCGGGGTGAGGTGAGGACGGCGATTTGAAAAAGCGTATGAAACGGGCGGTTTGAAAAGGGCATGGTGTTAGG
>JAPLUI010000030.1 GCA_026397725.1 Verrucomicrobiota bacterium
CCACCCGCAAACCCATGCGCGGATGATTCACGAATTCGTCTGAACCGCCAACCAGTGCCAACTCATTTTCCGCCGGGATCAGGAACTGTGAAGTTGCCGCTTGAACTCGGGCGAGCTGCCGCCCGGTAGATCGGGACGAAGCCCGGCGGGGTCTTCAGCTCGAACAAGTCCTCGCCCACCTGCACCAGGTGCCAGCCATGCGCCAACACCGCTTGCCGGGCCGCCGCACTGCCCTCCACATAAGCCACCATGCCTTGAAACTCTTTCTCCCGATGCTCCGGCATCCGGTGGAAGCGGCGCTCCATTTTCCGCTTCATCTGCTCGATCACCGCCAGGTCCAGGCTGCTCTTGACCTCCACCATCATCCCCTTGCTCGCCTCGCCATTGCAGTAGGCCAACACATCGTACTCCTGGCCCTCCCCTCCTTTGATCACCGAAAACCGGGGCGTAATCGCCTCCATGACAAAGTCCTTCCGCAGGATGCGCTCAATGGATGAAAACGCCAGCCCTTCCGCGAAAGTCCCGAATTTGTTCCCCAGCCCACCGACCTGCTTGCCAAGTTCCCTGAGCTTCGCTGGCCGAGGCTCGAATTTTCCTGGCCATTCCGGCCTGCAAATCTAACGCGAAGATTTTCCTGGAGAGATGATTCCTGTTGCCATGTCGTCATATTTCCGGTAAATGTGACGCCGTGCCAAGGCCCCGATCTTATGCCCGTCTTTTGCAGCCGCCCGCGCAGAGTTTTTTCCTGTTCGGCATGCGAGGTGTGGGCAAGAGCACCTGGTCGCGGCAGGTCTTTCCGGATGCCCACCGCTTTGATCTGCTGGACGAGGGTCTGTTCCAGAGTTACCTGCGCGATGTCCGGCTGTTTGGGCGGGAGTTGTTGCCGCTTCCGGCGGGGCAAACGGTCGTGGTGGACGAGGTCCAGCGGCTGCCCGCGCTCTTGAATGAGGTGCACCGGTTCATCGAAAGCCACGGCCTGCGCTTTGTATTGTTAGGATCGAGCGCCCGCAAGCTCAAGCAGGCGGGCACAAACCTGCTGGCGGGTCGCGCGCTGCGGCGGATCATGGTGCCACTGCTGCCGGCGGAACTCGGGGCGGACTTCGATCTGACCGAGGTGCTGCGCTGCGGCAGTCTGCCCGTGATTTGGCAATCGACTGCCAGGCAGGAGAGTCTGGAAGCATACGTGCAGTTGTATCTGAAGGAGGAAATCCAGGCCGAGGCCTTGGTGCGGAATCTGCCGGGATTCGCGCGGTTTCTGCCGGTGGCGGCCCTGTTTCACGGGCAGGTGCTCAGCGTCGCCGGCTTGGCCCGTGATGCCGGGGTGGCGCGAACCACGGTTTCCGGTTATCTGGAAATCCTGGCCGACACCTACCTTGCCTGGCTGTTGCCCGCCTACGAGGGCAAGTTGCGGGTCAAGGAGCGGAAGCACCCCAAGCTCTATTGGGCCGACCCGGGCGTGGTGCGGGCAGTGAAGCGGGAGTTTCATCCGCCGGGCGAAGCGGAGCGTGGCGTGCTGTTGGAGGGCTGGGTCGGCGGCTTGTTGAAAGCCTATGGTGAAGCCGGTAGCGGGCTGGGCTTGCGACACGATGGGTTGTTCTACTGGGCACCGGGCGCCGGCGGCACCGAAGTCGATTTTCTGATCCAGCGTGGCAAGGAATTCACCGCCGTCGAGGTCAAGGCCAAGGAGAGCCTGTCGTCGCACGACTTCAAGGGACTGAAAGCGATTGCCGATTTGAAAGGTCTCGGCCGTCGCGTGGTGGTGTTCCTGGGTGAGCGCCCGTTTCGCACCGAGGACGGCATCGAAGCCCTGCCCATCCGCAGCTTCCTCGACGAGTTGGACGGGAAAACTCTTTGAACACGACACAAAGAATTGTCACAGCCGCGTCCATTCTTATACTTACCATCCAAGCGGAGGTCGGTCATGGCGGTCTTCATCGACGGCGTGATCTTGGGCGCGTCGTGCCGTTTCCAACGGCAACCCGGGCAGTCGGGCGGAGAATCATGAGCCGATCATGCCATGAAAATCGAATACTTCAAGTGTGAATTTCATGGTGTTTTGCAGCCCGTGCCCACTCCGCGAAGCGGCCTTCAAGGAGCGTGGGCGTCTCGCCCACCTGCCAATGAGGTGAGCAAGTACGAGCGCCAAAGCCTCATCCCTTGCTCTACTCATTGGCCCATGCGGGCGAGGACGCCCGCGCTCCTTGGGCAAGACACGCCGGCTGAAGCCAGCGCTCCGTTAGAGTTTCACCCGCACGCTCTTGAGCTGCCAAGGAAGCGCTCTTCGATCCCTCCATTTGTCCCCCTCTGCCTCCTCCTGTTCAAAATCCGGAAATTCAAACAGGAGGAAACGGAGAGCACGGAGGAGCCTCGCGCGGTCCTCTGTAGTTGCCGATTTATTTGCGATTCATGATTCTTGATTGCTGATTAACTATCGAATTGTAGCGGCGCGTCTATGACCGCCGCTACAGCGCACCTCATGCGCATGCGACAGTTGCTATTGCGCGGCCACTTAGACCCTGACCCAAGAGTTTCAACCACGGATGACACGGATTGACACGGATAAGAACCTTGAAATGCGCGGAGCGCCACCCGTGGCAATCCGGTGCGCCAGGCCAAGACTGGCTTCTCTATTGATCTGAAATGTGATCAACATGTCAAATAAGTGTCCAACATGTAGCCAATCCGGCGCTGAAAGGAGTAACCCCCATGGCGAAGCCCGGTGCGGCGAACCTGCGAGCCGTAATGCAAGTGAACTCGATTCGGCCTCGTTACACAAAGTGGGAGCGGCCAATCTTCCGGATTGGACGAAGTCTGCCATCGTCGGTGAAGCGGCACTTGAATGCAGCCGACGGGCTCCCCGG
>JAPLUI010000414.1 GCA_026397725.1 Verrucomicrobiota bacterium
TGATCAAATGGTGATCGGCATCCGCAACTGGGATGGCCGCGTGTGCGTGCGGCGCAAAGGCAGCCTTGATGTCTCAGGTGCATCCATTCCCAGCGGTCAGATCACCGTCTTGAGTCTGGTGGTGCAGCCCAATGGGAACTAGAAAGTTTGGGCCAACGGCACCGAGATCATGAACAACACCGGTACTGCGGACATGAGTGTTCTGAATCAAGGCAATCTCAACTCATCCGCCGTCGGCTGCAATGCCTACGACGGTTGGCCGGTCTTCAACGGCAATATCGGCGATGTGTTCGTCTATAAAGTCGCGATTGATGACACCAAACGGACCGATTTGGAAGCCAGCCTGACTGCCAAATTCGGCACTGCGGCGATGTACACGATCGCCGCGAACGCCGACACCGGTGGCTCCATCAGCCCAGCCGGCCCGGTGGCCGTGCCGCAAAATGCCGACCAGGCTTTCACCATCACCCCGGCCCCGTATTTTGACGTGGCCAGCGTGATCCTGGAAACCGCTACGGCACCTATTGAGGTGGTCGCCGGCCCCAATGCCCAGACCTACACGTTCCTCAACGTGACTGCGGATCACACGATCGATGCCAGCTTCACCGCATGGGTTGACACCGAGATTACCGGCAAAGTCACGCTGGCGGATATGGATATGACACCCGTGGGTGGCGTCGTGGTCACCGCAACTGGCCCCAGAGGGCCGTTTACTGGTACTACGGCTGACTCTGACGGCACGTATATGATTCGGGTCAGGCCGGATGAAACCTACACGCTGACGGCCTACAAGGCCGGCTTCATCGCAAGCCCTGCAAGCCTGACGGCTGGTACTGGTGACCTCACCGGCAAGGACTTCACGCTGGAGGTGAATCCACCTCACACTCAACCGATGTTCGTGAACCGGGGCACCGGCGGTTGGCGGAATGACACCTGGACCATCGGCTCCCGGATCCGTACAGGCGCCTCCAGCGTCTATGTGACCAAACTGGGATATGTGGACCGCGACCAAAATGGTTTCAATGTCACCCACCAAGTCGGCATTTGGGATGCGGCGGGCGCATTGCTCGGATCGGTCACGGTTCCGGCGGGCACCGATGGTGAACTCATCGGCGATTTCCGTTATGCGCCGCTCGGCTCGGTCATCGTGCTCGCACCGAATACCTCTTACGCTCTTGGCGGCTATACCCAGGGCGATGATTGGGGGGATGCGTCCGCCTCTCCGGGCTTTAACGAACCGGACTTCGTAGGCTTCACCAGTGAGTCGGCGATCGCACATGACGGAGGCGCCGGGTTCAGTAATCCGAACCCAAATGGCGGGGGCTTTGACTGGGGCGCTTGCTGCGCCGCCGTCAACGTGTTCGGCAGCACCTCGTTGTCGGCCGTGTTGCCTCCCGAATATGCGGCTTGGATCGCGACTTACCCGACTCTGAACGGCGCGAACGCCCTGCCCGGAGCCGATCCCGACCGTGACGGGATGACCAACCAGGAGGAATTCGCCTTCGGTCTCGATCCGAGCCTCGGCACCTCGGTCAACCCGATCACCGCGCCGCTCGACAGGGCCACCGGCAAGTTCAGCTATACCCAGCGGGTGGGCAGCGGTCTCGCCTACGGCTATGAGTACTCGAGCACCATGGCAGACGGCGATTGGCACCCCTTCCTCCCCGCTTCCACGTCCTCGGACAGCGGAACTCCGGTGGCAGTGATCACGATCGAGGTTCCCGGCGACCTGCTGCTCGCCAATCCCAGCCTGTTCGTGCGCGTAGTGGCGCAGTGAGGCACTGAAGAGATCGCGGATTGCGGATCGCAGATGGAGGATGAATGAAGATCCTCCACGCTCCGCAATCCACCATCCAAGGCAGCCACTGTTAACTATAACTGATAGCTACAACAGACAACTGATAACAGATAACTGATAGCCTCTCCTGCGAACAGGCAGGCAGGCAGGCAGGATTTCCGGAGTTAATGGGTTTTCTCCCGGAATGCAGGGGTCGCCGATCGGAGGATCGGCGGCCCTTATTTTGTGTAAGGAGCCGTAAATATATAGACATGGCGTCAGAAGTTTGATCATTCAGAAAACAGGTAAAATGATGGAGGGTAAAATGATGGAAGAAAAGATCAGAATTCCCGATAACGGGAGCACAATTCCAGTTCTTTATCATGATTTTACCAACTTGATTCCATGCTAACATGCAGATTTTGTAAGGTTTATTTCTTTACGGGGCCTAAGTGTGGTGGCGGTGGCGGGGGCCGCCGTTCGCTCACCATCCGCAGCGGCCGTGGACTGGGACTGGACTGCGGCAGCCTGCTGCCGCTGTTGCCTCGCCAGCCTGTTGGCGAGGGTGGACTGCGTTTCGCGCACCATCCCGCCCCAACAAGACCCTCCGCAGCAGGCTGCGGAGGCCACAGCGGCAGCAGGCTGCCGCAGTCAGGGTCTTTCGCGAAATAGACACTGATTTCGCGAAATGGTCATTGCCAGATCAAAGGATACCGACCATCCTGCAGGCCCAAACACGTCAACCGGTCCATGTATCCGGCACGGCTGCAGTGGTTGGCACCTCCCTGGCTCTCATCAGCCAACCAACCAATACCAATAACAAGATTGCCCTTGCCCACCGGGCAAGGCCGCCGTCCATCCTGGGTTATCCCCAACCAACCAATGAAATCGACACCCCCAGTTTCCAACCCATCCCGGCACTGGCCACTCCGCCTCGCCGCAAAAGCCACCGCGCTAACTGCAGCTCTGCTGTTGGCAACAGGCTTGAATCAAGCGTCCGCTCAGGACCCGGACCTCATCTTCTCCTTGCTCAGTGCTGACTTGGGCACTGGTGCCTGGCCATGCGCGGTACCCTCAGGCAGCTCGCTGGCAAGAGGCGGCTCCCCCACCACCACGACCATCAACGGCCAGCAGTGGGAAACCAATCACATGACTTCAGGGGATCGCTACAATGCTTCATCCCTGTGTCCGGCTCCCTATGCCATCAACGGCGGCTCGATCGTCGTCGCGGTCCGGCCGATCCGCCCCGCCACCGATGATCACACTTGGGATTGGGACTCCATTGTGGACATGCAGTATGATCAAATGGTGATCGGCATCCGCAACTGGGATGGCCGCGTGTGCGTGCGGCGCAAAGGCAGCCTTGATGTCTCAGGTGCATCCATTCCCAGCG
>JAPLUI010000008.1 GCA_026397725.1 Verrucomicrobiota bacterium
AGCGACATGGTCATCAACGCCAACTGGACCTTCACCCGGATCTCGGCCAGGAAATCCGGCTCGCCCTATCCCGCCGGGCAAGGTACCGACTACCGGGTAACCCACCGCAGCGGCGCGGTCGACACGACGGTGGTGGGTTTCGCGGGCGGCGCTCGACCCGGTGGGACTCTGTACGACAGCCATGGTTCTTCTTTTGCCGGGCTGAGCGTCAAGGCCGGGGACCGGGTGTTCTGGGAAATCGCGGGGGTTGGCGGCACGGTGGATGTGGACGCGACGGGGGCAGACATTACGATTACCTCAGCCAGCCCGTACGCAAGCTGGGCCGGCGGCAATGGCTTCGACTCTCTCAACAGCGAGGGTGTGGCATACGGCATGGCATGGGTCCTCGGGGCCAGCACGAATGCATCCTCTAGCATCGGCTTGCTGCCCGAGTCGTCCAACGATAGCGGCAAGCTGGTACTGACCTTCGACTGCCTGAGTGCGGCCGGACGCGGCACCGCGGCGCTGACGGTGCAATACAGCAAGGATCTCGGCCAAGCCGACCTGTGGACCAACCACGAGGCGGCGGTGCCCGGTGCCGCCGGCAGTTCCGACGTCGGCAGCGTACACTTCGAAGCCGCCATGATCGGCGACCTCATCCACGTCGTGGCGACGATCCCGGCGAGCGAGGCCTCCACCGACGGCAAGCTCTTCGCCCGCTTGATGGCCACGGAGTGAGGAAACGACGAGATGGTAAATCGCAGATAGAAGATAGAAGATGGAAGATAGGAGATAGGAGATAGAAGAAAGAAGATACATCCGTTTTCCCCGCGCTTCAGGATGTCTGAGGCGGCCCCGCGAAAAAACTTCACAACCCCGCTGACAAGCGCCGGGGCATGATGCGGGTTTCGTTTTGACAAATGTCATTCTAACAATTCGTTCGATTTGGGAAAACCTCATGATCCAACTTCGTCCCCTGGAAAATCAACCCAACCGCAACCAACCCAACCCCGATGAGAACCATGAACCAATGCTATCGCAAGCAGCCCGGCCTTTGCGCCGCCTGCATGCTCGCCTGGTTGAGTGCCACGGCCGGGGCCGCTCCGACCTCATCCCTGGTGGATGATTTCGACATCCATGTCAACAGCACGAGCAGCACCTGGTCTTACGGGACGGTCGCGCCGGCCAGCAATCCCTTCGTCATGAAGTTGCTGGACACGAATACCAAGACCATGTCCGGCATCTTCAGTTCCGACACGGCGCTGCCGGTCTGGGGCAGCACCGATTACTCCTGGGCGTATTGGATGCTGGGCAAGAATACCGGAGGCGCGGCGATCCACAATCTGTGGGGCGAAACCTTGGATTTCCAGCCGGGGGCAGTCATGTTGTATCCGGGGCAGGACGGCCGGAATCTGCTGGTCAGTTGGCTGGCGCCCAGCGACATGGTCATCAACGCCAACTGGACCTTCACCCGGATCTCGGCAAGGAGGGCCGGCTCGCAATGGCCCGCCGGTAAAGGCACCGACTACCGGGTAACCCACCGCAGCGGCGCGGTCGACACGACGGTGGTGGGTTTTGCGGGCGTGGCCCGGCCCGGTGGGACCCTGTACGACAGCCATGGTTCTTCTTTTGCCGGGCTGAGTGTCAAGGCCGGGGACCGGGTGTTCTGGGAAATCGCGGGGGTTGGCGGCACGGTGGATGTGGACGCGACGGGGGCAGACATTGCGATTACCGCGGATTCTTCGCTGTCGGTGTCAGTGACCAGGCCGTCGGACGGACAGGCGTTCACCAACGGCGCTTCGATCTCCGCCACGGCCAGGGTCGTGAACGGCACGGGTCCTTATCGGGTCGGTTTCTTCACGGATACCGCCGGGGGCGGTTTGGTTCAAGTAGGCAGCACCCAGAATGGGGGCGGCCCGACCTTTACGCAGGATCTCGGCGCTCCGGCCGCCGGCACGTACCATGTTTACGCCACCGTCACCGACAGCGCCGGTACGCCGACCACCGCCACCTCCGCCACCAACACCTTCGATGTCGTGACGCCGCCTTCCGGCCTGACCCTGTGGTATGACCAGCCGGCGGGGCAATGGCTGGAGGCCCTGCCGGTCGGCAACGGGCGGCTCGGCGGCATGGTCTTCGGCGGC
>JAPLUI010000456.1 GCA_026397725.1 Verrucomicrobiota bacterium
CAGCGCCACCAGCGGATTCCTGAACAACGGCGGCGGCACCGCGACGAGCGCAAAACTGGCCCTGGGGCTGGCCACCGGGCTGGACGCCACGGCTGCGGGCGGCTGGCGCTGCAATCCGAATGAGGGAGCACCCGGGGGAGTTGATCAACTGCGGGCGGAAGAAGCCTATCTATACAACGGCGTGATCACCGGGGACCATTACGCATGGGCCTTCACCGGCCTGAGCCCGAGCAGCATCTATAAGCTGGTGTTCTTCGGCGATCTGGGCAACGCCAGTGGCGCCTCCAACGTGGCCAACGGCGTGGCGGGCGTCCGCGACAACGAGGGCGACTGGAACTGGGACAACGTCATCACCGACGCCAGCGGCACGATCCTCGGCACCTTCACGGCACCGAATCCCACGCTGGGCCTCTACGGGGCACAACTGGAATTCGTCTCGGCAGCGTCCGGCTACAGCGCTTGGGCGGCCAGCAACGCCGACGGCCAGACGCCGGGTGAGGATTTCAACCATGATGGGGTTGCCAACGGCATCGCCTACTTCATGGGCGAGAATGGTCTCGCCACCAATCCGGGCGTGGTGAACGGCAAGGTCACTTGGCCGCATGTGGGGGCGGTTGCCGCCTTCGAGGTCCAGATCTCCGCCAACCTATCCGACTGGTCACCCGCCAACCCGGACGACGTTGATACGACCACCGCAGGCCTGGTGACCTACACCCTGCCAAGCGGCGCGGTGCGGACATTCTGTCGCCTGTCGGTCACCCCGTAACGACGGAAGGTATCTATCCGAGGCCGGCGGGCGGGGATCGGAGGTTAGAGCCTCCATTCCCACCGTCGGCCTTTTCACGGGGTCATGGCATGCGAGCCGGGAATCCAGATGGCCGCAGCTCGTAAGGGTCTCGCCATGCGCGAATTCTGCCCGGAATCCCGGCCGAGTCAAGCAACAGGTTACCACGCGAGCAGCAACCCCATTGATGCAGCGCAGCGAACTTCTGTCTGTTCCCTGATAACCGATAACTGACTGGCGGTGACCAACCGATAACCGGCCGCCCCCTCACACCTCATCCGCGGCGAGCCAGCGGAAGGCGATGAGTTCGAAGCGGCGGCCGAAGGATTGGTTGGCGGCGCGGGTCGGCGGGGTGAGGAGGTCCGCAGCCTCGGCGGCATCGACGAAGTCGCGGGTGCGGCGGACCACGGCCTCGCAGACGGCACGGGCGAGCAGATGGCCCTTGGCGTCGCGGGCATCGCCGTATGCGCGGAGCGTGAAAGTGTCGTCGCGAATGGACAGGATGGGGGCGAGCGGGCGCAGGATGTCGGCTTGGCGGGTCCAACCGGGCAAGCCGTAGGCACTCTTGCCGGCGGCTGCGGCGGGGAACTTGTATTCGGCATCGGCGGCCCGTTCGGGCACGGCGAGGGCGGTGGTTGAGAGCGCTTCCATGGCGGCAAACGGGTTGGTGGCTGGGTTCCTGGACACTTCGTTGAGGGCGGCCTGCAGGGTGCCGGCCAGCGCGAGGTTGCCGGACGACAACTGGCGGTTGACGAACTCCGCCAGCGACAGGAACGGCCCGCGCAGGCGGACTTGTCTAACAACCTCCTCGGCCAGCGCGTCGAGGAACCTGGCATCGACGGTGCGGTAGCCCGCGAATTCGTTAGCCTCGGGGAACGCGCCGGAACTGCCAGGCGTGCCCGCCTTGGCATCCCCGGCGATGCTGAAGCGGGTCAAGGGATAATCGGTGTCGGCCGACAGCCCGGCGTCCCACCCGGTGGCGGTCTCGCGAATGTAGGGGACGCGTTGCTTGCGGGCATGACCTAACAAGGCCCGCCAGGCGGTGACCGAGGTGGAGTTGACGTTGAACATGCCCTCGACTTCGAGCCGTGAGGCGAGGTTGCGCCAGGAATCGGTCTTGCTGACGCGCTCGGTGTAGAGTCTGTTGGCGTTGGCCGCGCTGATGGCGGCGAAGGCGCGGTCGGCGAGGATCGGCTGATAGGCCCGGTTGCCCAGCGGCGTCTTGCCGGTGACGAACTCGGTGTAGGTCGTTTGCAGGCTGCGGCCGGTACTGCCGAAGGTGGTCGGATCGGGCGCGATGGACGACACGAACCAATCGTCAAACAACAGGTGATTGGCGCAGTAGGAGTCGTCATACTGGAGGTTTTCCGTGAGTGCGGCATCGACGGTGTTGACCACGGCATTGGGGGGCAGCAGCGGACTGGCGTCGGAGTTGCCGATCAGGTTGAACGCGAAGGGCGGCACCGAGTTCTCATAGCGCAAGTCCCAGTTGACGAGTTCACCTAACGAGACGAGCGGCCGGCACGGCAATTCGTCGATGACGCAGCGCGAGAGGCCCTCGGCGCTGGTGAAACCGGTGACGATGTAGCCGCGACCGGTCTTGTCGCTGGCATTCGGCAACAGGCTGTCGCCCCCGGCGGGATGTTTGATGAAGCTGTAGTCGAAGGGGGAATTGACCGGGTGACCGGTACCCCCGTAGTGTCGGCCGATGTCCGCAAGGTCCTTAAAGCCCATGTTGGTGTAATTGACAAACGGGCTGGATTGCACGAAGCCTTTGGCGGGAAGGTGGGTCCGACTGGCCATCCGCGCGCCGAAAACGGTCGAGAGGAAAGCGACCGGAGTGCCCTGGCATTGGCTGAGGGTGGCCTCGGCGAGTTGCGTCAACGGTTTGTAAACCACGCTGGCAATCTCCGGCGTGTAAACCATCCGATAGGCGAGGGCATGGGCGCCGAGGGTTGACGCGTCGAGGTATATGCCGACCCCGTCCTGGCCCCGGTCATTGTAATACGTGTCGAACTTGGCGTCGGCCTTGAGGCTGGCGGAACTGGGCAAGGAGAGCACTGCGGCACCGCTGCTGTCCTTGATCGGGAAGAAATGGCCGCCGCCGCTGCGGTAGCCGGGTTGCAGTTGGATCGACGAACCGGAGGGCACTGCGGTGGTGGCCTCGGGGCTGAAGAGGCGGGACTCGCCAGGCTTGAGCGTGAACGGCGAATTGATCGAGTAGCTGAGGCTGCCGCTACCAAGAGACGGCGCGTTGGAGCCGCCGTCCATCACGCTGTTATAGGTGGAGTTGGCGACGCCGTTGATGGTGTATTTGAGGGCGGCGGGCAGCGGTCGCGGGATGCCGAAGGACATGGAGGGCACGGTGAGTTCCACATTGTAGGGATTCCACAGCGTGATCGCCGGCGTCAGCAACAGCAGCGGCGCCAGCTTGGCACCCGTCGGATCCGGCGGCGTGGCGGGACCGGCGCTGTGTGAGAAAATCCATTGCATCCGCGCGATCACCGGCAGAATGCGCACCCGGTGGAGGAAATCAAAGCTGTCGCCACCGATGGATATCGCATAGGGCGACGCGGTGAACCGGCCGGTGCTGGTGGCGGCGACTCGCTTGTAAAACGTGGCGTAGTCCACCAGGTTCGCCCAACTGGTCACCGGGCCGTGCTGATAGATCGGGATCGTGTCGCCGCCGCGGTAAGCGGCCCACGGATAGAGCATCGAGCCGCCCGGCACCGCATTGCCAGGCGCCGGGCGCGAGAACTTGGCATCCAGCGTCGGCGTCAGCCGGAACAAGGGCAGGTTCGTCGTGGGCTGACTGTCCCACTTTTCGGTTAGCAGCGAGAGGTCCTTGCGCCAGGCACCGGTGGCCGTGTTGGTCAGCAGTCCGACCGACACCGCCGAGAGGTCGTGGAAAAACTCGCGCGAGGCCGCAGTGGCACTTTGGCTGGCGATCAGATCGGCCTGCCGCAAGGTGATCGCCTTGGCGGCGGGCGCGGCGTCACTCAACAGCGCTTCGAGCCGGAACGGCAACGGATCGGCGATGGCATGCGACTTGGCCTGCACCGACCAGCGGGCCGTCGAGGTGAGGGTGTCGGGCTTGTAGGGTCGCGGCAACCGCGCCTTCTGGTTCTCCCCGCCGATCCACCACGCCAACGTCCCTTGCAGGCGGCCTGCGGCGACCGGGGTCGGGACCAGATGGACTTGCAGTTCCTCGTGCCCGGTACCGCTGCCGAGCGTGCCCGTGCCGACGAGGGTGACCTTGTCCGCACCCGGCGAAGGGTCCGGCAGGGTGGCGGGGTCATGAATGTTAGATGAGGTCAGCCACGCGACGAAGCGTGCCTTCTTCGCCGTGCTGTAGTTGCTGCCCGGCGCTTTCGGGCGGCCGGCGAAACTGCCGCTGGTTTCGTGGTCGGCCCCTTGCCAGCTTTTCCACACGCCGAGGATCGGCGCGTTGTACTTCCCGAGGATGTCGGCACGGGCGCTCACCCGCGTGTCGAGCCCGGCCTGCCGCTGCAAGTCGCCGAGCGCAAGGATCAGCGCCAGGCGGGCGTTGGCTTGAGCCACCGCCATGGCTTCGCCCTGGCCGGAGGTCCGCAACACGACGCCCGAAAGCGTCAACAAACCGACGGCGAGCAGCGTGAGCAGCACCATCAGCGAGAGGGTGATGACCAGCGCGAAGCCGTGCTTGGGACGCTGGCAGACCTCGGCGCGGATCCGGCACTCAACGTTTGTCAGGGTCATCCTCGGTGGTGCGGTTAGCCGCCGGCGAAGCTGCGGGCGGCAAGGGGCCGTGGCGGACGGGACGATGGGCGGATGGTGCTTTCACGGTCGGTGGGGAGTGGTCGCTTGACCAGACATGATACGCGCCTTTCAAAACCCGTCAAGTCCCCGACAGTCCCCGCCGCTTGGCCCGCCTTAAACTCGAATGCCCCCATGGGTGGCGCAAGGCGGACCCTGTCAGGTTCTCCCGGCCTTTCCCACGACAGTGTGTCACGACAGAGTGTCAGAGAAATTATCAAGAATGATGCTTGCCATTGTTGCGGGAGGCTGGAGGTTTTCCGCCGTGGCACGCGTGACGCGGAGTTTTCCCTGCGGCGCACCAATGAACACAACCAAACCACCCTCACCCCAATCCGATGAGACGTTCACGTTGGCAGGCACCCTGGAAGGACTTGGCTGTGAAGCCCTCACGACAGGGTGTCAGAGAAATAACGAGCTGACTGCCGACCACATCGAGCGGCTGATTGCCCTGGTGTCCGGCGGTTGACGGGTGGCGCGGGGCATGGATTCCAACCCGCTCTCCGTCCTCGTCACCGGTTCGTCCGGCTTCATCGGCACCCATGTCGTCCGGCACCTCCACGCGGCAGGGCACCGGGTCACCGGCTTCGACCTGGTCCCGCCCGAAGACACCTGTCCGGACAGCAGCTTCTACCTCTGCGGCGACATCCGGACCGACCGCCTGCCGCACAGTGGGATCGACGCGGTGGTCCACCTCGCCGCCCTTGCCGGTGTGCGTCCCTCGCTCGACCGCCCGCTCGAATACGAAACCACCAACGTCGTCGGCACCATCCGCCTGCTGGAATTCTGCCGCCGCATGGGCGTCCCCCGCTTCGTGTTCGCCTCGTCATCCAGCGTCTATGGCCCGGAAACCCCGCTGCCGGACGAGGAAACGACCCCGGCCAACCCGTGCAGCCCCTACGCCCTGACCAAGCTCCACGGCGAGCAGTGGGGCCGGATCAGGGATCGTGGATCGAAGATCGAGGATCGTGGATGAAAAAGCGCTCTCTTCATCTGCAATTCACTATCCACTATCCACTATCCACTATCGCCGTATGGCTGGGGCGGTTATTCTCGGTCTGGGGGCCGTGGCTGCGGCGTCCCGCCGCAGGCCGTGGACGGCGCGTCTCGCGCCGTGAACTCCCATCACCCGGTGCCGCTACCTGACGGACGGCCTGCTTC